>NZ_FUKJ01000445.1 GCF_900163745.1 Crenothrix polyspora | reverse complement strand
CATCAGACCGCATCAAGCACAGCAACAAGGGGGCGATAGGTGCGTTGATTATTGAACCGCAGGGTGCGACCTGGATGGAAGACAGCACCTCACGGGCATCATCCACCGTCACCAAGGCGGACAAGACCAGCTTCCGCGAATTTGTGCTGATGTTCCAGGATGATGTCAACCTGCGTTATGGGACCGGCACCAACGGCACGGCCGTACCCAAATTGCCGCAGGCGGAAGATCCGGAAGATTCGGGGCAAAAGGCCTTCAATTACCGCACCGAACCCTTGTGGGCACGGATGGGCTTTGCGCCGGATGCACCGCTGGAGACCACACGCAGCCTGGATTTTACCCATGCCTTGAGCAACACCTTGACAGGTGCAGACCCTGTGACTCCGGTGTTTACCACCAAAGTGGGCATGCCGGTACGTTTCAGGGTATTGGAACCGGCTGGCCATGCACGCAATCATGTGTTCCAGGTGCATGGCCATAATTGGGACCAATTGCCTTACACTAACGGTTCCACGGTGCTTGGGCCACGCGCGGTGTCGGAACGCAAGGGCAGCCAGTTTGGCCACGGCCCAGGCGGGCACTTTGACATGCTGTTGTCCAGTGCCGGTGGTGTTTTCCAAGCGCCAGGCGACTATCTGTTCAGGGACCAAAGCTCCTTCCAGTTTGATGGCGGGCTGTGGGGTATCCTGCGGGTACAACCTTGATGGTCTATACTTAAACCGTGTAGAAAGACAGGGTTACGGCCTGCTTAATGGGTCGTAACCTTTGTATTTCGTCCACGAAACACACAAATCCAACGAAAATAATAAATTTCAGGTATTTATTCAGTTCTCCTCTTTGGTAAAAGAGGGGTTAGGGGAGATTTATTAAAATGAAATCCCCCTCAATCCCCATTTTTCAAGGGGGAGGTGAATAAGTACAATTTCAGATTGGTTCACAAACGCCTGCGTAAGAACAAGCTGAAAAAAATGTTTCGCGTTTTTTCGTACCTTTTGTGGACGTTTATAACGGTAAATTATATTTTCGGAACCACCTTTTTAATATTACGGACAATCTTATGCCTTTATATTCCCGTACAACTACCGCCTGGTTAGTATGTTTTCTGTGCCTTCCTTCATTTACCATGGCTGCTAGCACCAAGCACAAGAAGCAAAGCCAAAACCAAGCACCCGTTGACCATATCCAGCAAAAAGGCGTTTCGGTCAACTTTAAATTAGCGACCCCAACAACAGCCGGTACGCCAACAACCCCGTTAAGGGCCGGGGAAGAGGCCTCGATTGAATTCACTTTGACAGATGCCACGACCCAAAAACCCATCATCGGGCGTAAACCCCGCGTCTGGATTGCCCCCAACCCTGAAAAAAAGCCCACTAGCGACAAGCAATGCCGCAAGATAATCGGCAGCTACCTGCAGGGTTCTTTAGGGGCGCGGCCAGAAATTGACCTGAATGCCTATTACATCTTGGCGCTTAACCAGGAAGCCAATATTTCCGTGATCGACCCCTTGCAAGGCTATGGGGGCAGCAAGTTGCTGGCCTTGGTCGAATTGGCAGCTCCCGGTACGGACTGGGTGTTGGATACCCCACAAAAACGCCTGTTTGTGGCCACGCCCAGCAACAAGCAAGTGGCTGTGGTGGATACGGCAACGTGGAAAGTGACTGCGTCCATTGAGGCGAATAGCGCAGCCGACCGGCTATTTTTACAGCCGGACGGCAAAAAACTCTGGTTGACCGCCGAAGGTGCAGAACAGGCATCTCTGGCAGTCATTGATACGGATACCTTGAAAGTGCTGGCAACCCCGGAAACTAAAATGGGCGGCGCAATGGTCGGCTTCAGCACTGACAGCCGACAGGCGTTTGTTAGCCAAGGGTCTGCCCTGTCTATTTTTGACACCCAAACCATGGCTAAACGAGGGGACATCAATTTGCAAACGGCGGCTACCAGCCTGGCCTATGCCAATTTGGCACAGGCATTGTATGTTGTTCACGGGCAAGAAGGCTATATTGAAGTGGTGGACGGCAGTAAAATGGCAGTTATTGCCCGCCTGGAAGCCAAACCCGGTATGCAGTCCGTGCATTTTTCACCGGACGGGCGGTGGGCCTTCGCCCCTAACCCTAAGGACAACCATGTTTATGTCTTTGATACCGCCGACAATAGCCTGGCACAAACCATTGATATAGAAGGCGGCCCTGATCGGGTCAGTTTTACCGGCAATTTCGCTTATATCCATGCCAGCAAGTCAGAATATGTTGGGCTGATCCCGTTGAGCGCCCTGAACCAAAAACAAAAACTCTCGGTGTTGCGCTTTGCTGCTGGGCAACAGCCGCCGGAAGCAGCGGACATAGGCGAATTGAATCCGCTCGCCCCAACCCCGGAAGGCAATGCGGTCATTGTGGCTAACGCCGCCGAAAAAACCATTTATTACTACGCTGAAGGCATGAACGCCCCTATGGGCAGTTTCCAGAACTATTTGCGCCACCCCAAAGCCCTGTTGGTGGTAGACAGGGGAGTGCGTGAAACTGCACCAGGTGTTTATGCCTCGAACGTTAAACTGGCCCACGAAGGCCGTTACAATGTGGCATTTGTGTTGGACACCCCGCGCATCACCCATTGCTTTAATGCTACGGTTACGGCAGACCCTAAGCAGGGCAAAGATACAAATCAGTCAGCCACCCTGATTGAACCCTTGTCGATGGAATATAAATTGACCGTAGGTCAACCCGTGCGCCTACGCTTTAAGGCTACAGACAGTACTACGAAACAACCTAAAATCGGTCTTAAGGATGTGGGTGTGATGGCCATGTTGGCACCAGGTATCTGGCAGCAACGCTTGTGGGCGCAAAGCGTTGAGGAAGGCATTTATGAGGTGTCTTTTACTCCGCCTAAACCGGGCATGTACTATACCTTTGTCCATTGTCCGTCGCTTGGGGTAGCCTTGAACCGTCAACCGACCTTGATCTTGCAAGCCCATGTGGCAACAGCCGATTCTTCCTCCACTATGGGCAAGTGAGGCGATGGTCGTTATGAATAAATTGCCTTTTTGGCTTCTGTTAAGTGTTATGCTGCCGCGCATTGGCATGGCGGCTTCGTCTTTGCGTTTGGCAACGCCCACCCAGCTGTCCGTACCGGATGTTGCCGTTGTTGACCAGATGAATCAACCCCTACATTTTTACCGAGATTTGTTGAAGGGTAAGGTTGTTGCTATCAGCTTTATTTATGCCGCTTGCACAACTTTTTGCCCATTAACCGGAGTGGTTTTTTCTAAGGCACAGCAAAGCTTGCGTGGACAGTTAGGTAAAAGCGTCCAACTGGTGTCCATTAGCCTGGATCCGGCAAACGATACGCCCGACCAATTGGCTGCCTGGGGCAAAAAATTTAACGCCCAGGCGGGCTGGTCACTTGTAACCGGCCATCAAGAATCGATTGAGCAATTGCTTAAGGCCTTTAATGTTGCCCTTACTGCCAAAGAAGACCATCCGCCTGTCCTGGTGGTGGGCGATACAACCACTAACCAGTGGGTATGGATTAACAGCCTGGTCTCGGCTGAACAACTGGTGGATTTGGTTAATTCCTTGCACCATCCCAAATAGTAAGTGGGCAGCATGAAGCAAAAAGCCAAGGTAACCGGGATCATTTACTCAGGACTCGGTTTGGCCAAATGGTTCATTGTTTGCGGGCTTGGTGTGTTGGCAGCGCCTCTTGATAGTTTTTCTGATGAAGTTGCGCCTCATGGCCTGACAGAACAAGCTTTACGGGGCAAAAAAATCTATGTTGATGGGACAAGTGTCAGGGGCAATACCATTACTGCCGTTGTTGGCCAATCTTCAACGGGTGTGCCGGCAACCCTTTTGCCTTGTGCCAACTGCCACGGACAAGACGGTCAAGGCAAACAGGAAGGTGGTGTCCAAGCTGTCCCGATTGCATGGGAGGTGTTGAAACAAAGCGTTGGCCAGGAGGGCGGTTTGCGTAAACGCAAGGCCTATACGGCAAGCTTATTTGGCCGTGCCGTGGCACAGGGCATAGATCCTTCAGATAACTTGTTGTCTGAAGCCATGCCCAGGTATCAATTTTCACAAGACGACCTGGATGACTTGGTTGCTTACCTTGCCCAGATGGACAAAAAGCTGAATGAAGGGGTCTCTGATTCGGATATCCGCATTGGACTGTTATTACCACCGCACGATAGTGCCTTGGCTGAGCTTGGGGATGTGGTTAAGCGTGTAATGGAAGCTTACCTAAGCGAGATCAATCAAAAAAACGGCATTTACCGGCGTACCTTGAGCCTACAGATTGTAGAAACAGGTGATTCAGTGATAGCGACTAGCCACCGTCTCCAATCGATTTTTGACGGATGGCCTGTTCTTGCAATGGCCAACGCCTTTATTGGTGGTGCGGAAGCCGAAATAACAGCGTTAATGGCCAAGGCCAAAGTGCCGTTAATTGCCCCGCTCACTGCCTTTGTACAAACCAAGCCGCCCATGAACCCTTATGTGTTCTATTTATTTCCTAGGTTGCACGAGCAAGCCGAAGCCTTGGTTAAATTTGCCCAACATAGGTTTGCGCAGGGTAAGCCACACATTAACCTATTGCTGCCAAAAGATGATGATTCGTCAATTGGAATAACAACAACCCTAAAGGCGCTCTGCAAACAACTGGCGTGGGGCGAGGTTGGCATTACTACGTATGTCCGTAGCCATTTGTCAGCCACGCAATTAGTTACCGCCTTAAACACCGAACAAAGCCTGGTTTTTTTTCTTGGGCCTGCTGAGGATATTCCCGATTTGGTAAAGGCTTTACAACAACAACTTCCTACTGGTCTGTTTTTTTTGGAGCCCTCAGTTAACCAGAATATATTTACTTTACCATCGGCCCTGCGAGGTAGGGTTTATGCGGCCTTCCCTCGCCCTATAAATTCATCATCGGATGGCTTTAGGGATTTCCAGCTATTTGCGTCAAGAAACCACTTGCCTGAACAGTATTTATCGACACAACTTGCCGCCTATTCGGCGATGAAAATCCTGGTTGAGGGTATCAAGCGGGCAGGCAGGGATGTGGGACACGAACAACTTCTCCAGGCGTTGGAAGGATTTTCTAATTTCGATACAGGATTACCCCAACCTGTTTCCTACAGTAAAAACTCCCATATCGGTAATGAACCTGGCATTGTAGCAGTTGATCTTGAGCATCAACGGCTCTTGCCAGTATCTGAATAGTGTTGAAATAGAGGTTATAGGCTGGGGTTATAAGCCCAAACCTCAGAAATCTTTTAAATCATTTAAAATCAACGTTTAAATACACGCGCCGCATTATAAATTCACTGGGGATAAAGTCGGATGGATTTTTAATGGACGACCGGATTTTCCAAGCCGCAGAAATCGGGAGGATTCATAGCAAGGCGGCCTGATTTTTGGCGAAGGTATTGGTGAGTCACTCAAAACACAGAATTTATTTCCAGTCATCACAAACCTTATCGCCAGCTCCACCAAGAGATTTCCATATTTGGTTTTGGGGTTATTTTAAAAAATAGCCGTGCCGGTAAAATAAAATTCCACTGTTATCTACTTTAATTTGTATGGCAAATTTGCAATCAATGAGAAATTGCCCACAAAGTCTAGAAAAATATTTTCACACAGTTCACAAAATCAAAATTGCTGTACTAAGCTTCAAATAGTTTATCGGCTTTGTTGGTTTATTGACTGGGCTGATATTAATTATTATCTAACTCATACAGGAAAATTCCCATGGCCGTAGACAACACCGCCCCATCAGGCACAGCAACCGCTTTGTTAGTATCGGGCACAGAAGACATTACTTATACGATTAATGCCAGTGATTTATTGGCGGGCTTTAGTGATGTGAATCCTGGCGATGTATTATCAGTTGCCAATTTATCTGCTAGCACCGGCACACTCTATGACAACAACGACGGCACTTGGACATTTACACCTTACGCGAATGTCAACGGTATAGTAAATTTAAGCTATAACGTCATTGATGGCCAAGGCGGGAGTGTTGTAGCTGCACAAAGCTTTAACATGGTAGCAGTAAATGACACACCTCTGTTAACGGGTGTGCCCGCCGCGTTGTCCGCAGGTACAGAAGACACGACTTACACAATTCTTGCCAATAGTTTACTGCAAGGCTTTACCGATGTTGATAGCAACGCTTTATCAGTTCAAAGTGGAAGCCTGACCGCTGATCATGGCACACTAACTCCGGTTGTTGGCGGCTGGAGCTTTACGCCCGATTTGAATTACAGTGGTCCTGTGACTTTAAGTTATAACGTGATTGATAACAGTGGTGCTAGTGTTGTAGCGACACAAAGCTTTAATGTGGTAGCTGCGAATGGTGTTCCTACGCTGGGTGGCATCACCGCAAGCACTACCATTGATGATATTGCGACAGCAAGTCCGTTCTCAACGTTTACTATTACCGATAACGATGTTAATGCTGCCGTGTCTGTCAGCATTACTCTGGATACTGCTGCCAAAGGCGTATTTACAGCCGAATCGTTAACGGCATCAGGCTTTTCTACAACCGATGGTGGCTTGACCTATAACCATGCCGCAGGCACACCAGCGGCTTTACAGGCTGCTATTCAGCAGCTGATTTTCCAGCCCGCCGCCAACCGTGTTGCAACCGGCGATACAGAAACCACCACTTTTACCGTCAGCGTTAATGATGGCATTGCCCCCGCAGTAATCGATAGTACCACCACCGTAATATCTACTTCAGTTAATGATGCCCCTGTTATCACCTTCGGTAGTACAGGCACTGTGGCAGAAAATGCCCCTATTATTACAGTAATTTATGACGCATCGGCCAGCGATGCAGATACCGGAGACACCCTTACCTATAGCTTACAAACAGGGCTGGATGATGATGCCGCATTACTGGCTATTGATGCCGATACTGGCGCGGTGACGCTACTAAACTCAGCTAATTTTGAAGCTCAAGCCAGCTACAGCTTTACAGTAGTCAGCACCGATTCAGCTAATGCAGAAGCTACAAAAGCAGTGACTGTAGAGGTGACTAATGTCAATGAAGCCCCTACATTTGCACAAGACAGTCTCGGTGGTTCAGTAAGTTTTACCGAAGACAACGCACCTGTACTGCTGGATGGTAATGTCATTCTTTCCGATGAAGACTTAAACGCAAGCAATTATAATGGCTCAACGCTGACTTTAGTGCGTAACGGGGGTGCTAATGCGGAGGATAGCTTCTCATCAGCCGCTTTAACGGGTGCAGATGTCATTGTTGAGAGCATAACCATAGGTACTTTCGCCCAAGCGGGTGGCACGTTAACCATCAGCTTTAATGCTAATGCCACACAGGCTTTAGTCAACGGTGCGTTACAACAAATTGCCTATAGCAATAGCTCCAATACACCACCTGCTTCCGTACAACTGGATTGGACATTTAATGAAGGTACTCAAGGTATGGGTGCATCATTAACCACAACAGGCAATACAACGGTTAATATTACGCCAACCAATGATGCGCCAGCAGGCGCAGCCAGCGCTGAATTGGGAGACGCTACAGAAGATACTGCCTACACGATTACCGCCAGTGACTTGTTGACAGGCTTTAGCGATGTTGAGAATGATACGTTACTGGTTGACGGCTTAACAGCCGACAATGGCGATTTGGTCAACAACAACGATGGTACCTGGACATTCACACCCGCAACAAATTACAACGGTAATGTCGCGTTAAACTATAACGTGATCGATGGCAATGGTGGTAGCGTTGCAGCGACACAGGGGTTTAATGTAGCAGCAGTGAATGATGCGCCAACAGGCACAGCCAATGATGAATTGATAGGCGGTACAGAAGATACCGTCTACACCATTTATGCCAGTGATTTATTGGTCGGCTTTAGTGATGTTGAGAATGATACGTTATCGGTTGACGGTTTAACAGCCAACAATGGCTTGTTAGTCAACAACAACGATGGTACCTGGACATTCACCCCAACCGCTAATTTCAACGGCGAGGTCGCGTTAGCGTATAACGTGATCGATGGCAATGGCGGTAGCGTTGCTGCCACACAAGGCTTTAGTGTAGCGGCAGTGAATGATGCGCCAACAGGCACGGCCAGTGCTGAATTGGTTGCGGGTACAGAAGATACCGTCTACACCATTAATGCCAGTGATTTGTTAATGGGCTTTAGCGATGTTGAGAACGATATGCTGTCGGTTGCTAACCTGACGGCTACTAATGGCACATTAGTTAACAACAACGATGGCACCTGGACATTCACACCCGCAGCTAATTTTAACGGTGCGGTCGCCTTGGCCTATGACGTGATCGATGGCAATGGCGGTAGTATTGTTGCTACCCAAAGCTTCAGTTTGGCATCTGTGAACGATGCTACAACAGGCGCACCAACTGCTGTGTTGGGAGCGGGTATAGAAGACACGCCATATATAATTAATATCGAAACCTTATTGCAAGGTTTTAGTGACATCGACGGTACATTAGCCATAGCAAATTTTACGGCTAATAACGGTACATTATTTAACAACAATAATGACACCTGGACATTCACACCGAATGCCAATTACAACGGTGCAGTCGCTTTAACCTATAACGTAATTGACGGCAATGGCGGTAGCATTTCAGCGACACAAAGCTTTAGTCTGGCGGCAGTGAATGATACGCCAGTAGGTTCAGCCTCTGCTACATTGGCAGCTGGCACAGAAGACACCGACTATACCATTCTTGCGAATACTTTATTACAAGGCTTTAGTGATGCGGATGGCGATGCTTTAACAGTTGCCAATCTAACAGTTAGCAATGGCACACTCGCTGCTATTTCGGGTGGTTGGATATTCACACCCAATGCAAATTACAACGGCTCAGTCGCTTTAACATATAACGTAATTGATGACAATGGCGGTAGCATTGCTGCTACCCAAAGCTTTAATTTAACACCAGTGAATGACGGCCCGCCAACAGGCACAGCCAGTGCTGAATTGGTAGCAGGTCTAGAAGATACCGCTTACACGATTAACGCCATTGATTTATTGCAAGGCTTTATAGATGTGGATAACGATACCTTATCGGTTGCCAATCTGGTGGCTACTAACGGCACAGTAGTTAACAACAACGATGGCACCTGGACATTCACACCGACCGCCAATTACAACGGTGCAGTCGCGTTAACTTATGATGTGCTCGATGGTACTGGCGGTAGCATTGCCGCCACACAAAGCTTTAGTTTAGTCGCCACCAATGATGCCCCAACAGGCTCAGCAACTGCCGTGTTGGTAGCCGGTACAGAAGACACTACTTACACGATTAACGCTAGTGATCTGCTAGTCGGCTTTAGCGATATTGATGGTGCTACCTTAGCCGTTGATGGTCTAACGGCGACTAATGGCGATTTGGTCAACAACAACGATGGCACCTGGACATTCACACCAGCAGCTAATTATAACGGTGCTGTCGCGTTAACCTATAACGTGATCGACGGCAATGGTGGTAGTGTTCCAGCCACACAAAGCTTTAGCTTAACGTCAGTGAACGATGGTTCTCCAACAGGTACAGCCAGTGCTGAATTAGCCGCAGGTACAGAAGACACCGCTTATACCCTGAGTGCCAGTGATTTGTTGATGGGCTTTAGCGACGTGGAAGCCGATACGCTGTCGGTCGCCAACCTGACGGCAACCAATGGCGATCTGGTCAACAACAACGATGGCACCTGGACATTCACACCCGCCACTAATTTTAACGGTGCGGTCGCCCTGGCCTATGACGTGATGGATGGTAATGGCGGTAGTGTTGCCGCGACACAAGGTTTTAACGTGGCGGCAGTGAATGATGCCCCTGCCGGGTCAGCCAGTGCTGAACTGCTAGCCGGTATCGAAGACACTGCTTACACCGTTAGCGCCAGTGACTTGTTGATGGGCTTTAGCGACGTGGAAGCCGATACGCTGTCGGTTGCCAACCTGACGGCAACCAATGGCGATTTGGTCAACAACAACGATGGCACCTGGACATTCACACCCGCCGCTAATTTTAACGGTGCGGTCGCCTTGGCCTATGACGTGATCGATGGCAATGGCGGCAGTATGGCCGCGACACAGGGCTTTAGTGTTGCGCCAGTGGATGATGTGCCCGTTTTAATTGCTCCAGTTCAAATCAATTTTATTGATACGGCCCTGACTGATAGCTTTATTACGGCAACAGGCACGTTGGCTGTAAGTGATGTAGAGAATAGTTCAGTAACGTACAACATTATTGACGGAACAGACAACGGTGATACCGTCAGTAAAGACAGCCAATATGGTATATTAACAGTCTCTAAAGCAACAGGTAATTATGCTTTTGTAGCCAACGATGATGCAATTAATGCCTTGGCAGTTGCTGCAGGTCAAAGCTTTACTGTGACAGCATCGGACGGTTTGTTAATTGACAGTAAATCATTGCTTATTAATATTGCCCAAGATGGTTCCACGGAGTCTATTGACAATGATACGTTAGTTGGGGCTTTAGGAAATGACATACTTCATGGCCTGGCCGGTAATGACTTTATCAATGGTTCGTTGGGTGCTGATATCATGTTTGGCGGTTTAGGCGATGATACCTATTTTGTTGATAATGCCTTTGATATTGTCACTGAAGATTCAACGCTTGCAACCGAAATTGACACCATTGAGAGTGAAGTCAATTACACATTGTCAGCCAATGTAGAAAATCTTACCTTAACCGGCACAGCAATTAATGGTGCAGGCAACGGCTTGAGCAATCTTTTGACAGGTAATGCCGAGGCTAATAACCTAAGAGGTGGCGCAGGTGCTGATACCCTAAATGGCGGCGAAGGTGCAGATTTCTTAAATGGTAATTCGGGTGTCGATACCCTGATTGGCGGTTTAGGCAATGATAGTTATATTGTTGATAATATCGGTGATGTAGTTGTTGAAAACTCGTCCCTGGCGACTGAAATTGATAGCGTTTCAAGCTCAATCACTTACACATTACCAGCCAATGTAGAAAACCTCATCCTAACCGGCACAGCGATTAATGGTATCGGTAATACACTGAACAATGTATTGACAGGTAATGGTGGAGCTAACAAATTATTAGGTGGCGCAGGTGCTGATACATTGAATGGTGGCGCAGGTGTTGATACCTTGAATGGTAACTCTGGTGCTGACATTTTAAACGGTGGCTTGGGTAATGATATTTTGACTGGTGGAACTGGAAACGATATTTTCCAATTAACGAACCTTTCCAAAGATACTATTACAGACTTTGTAGCCATCAATGATACGATTCAGCTTGAAAATAGCATATTTGCCCAATTAACTGCAACTGGTGCGTTAAACGCCAACAACTTCAGACTGGGTTCAGCTGAAGCCGATGCCGATGATTATGTTGTTTACAATAACACTACCGGCGCGTTATTTTATGATGCTGATGGTAATGGTGCGGATGCCGCGACACAAGTAGCAATACTGGGTACAGTGACACATCCGAATTTAACCGTTGCTGATTTTGTCATCATTTAACGCGGTAAGGAGTAATCAGTAGGTATTATTTAAGTCAAGTCGGTAGCTGGGATCGAAACATTCCCAGCTACCCCTCTAAACGGGTAATACATTAAGCGGTTTAACCGTTTGCCTGCGTCTGGGTGAAGGGTTAAACCGCTTGGCGTATACCGATCTCACCAAGAATCAGCTTGAAATTTAGTCGCATAAGGAGGGGGCGTGTGGAAGAACCCCCAAAAGTGTTCGTTCTGAGCTTACGTTGTTTAAATGCCTATAAGCACTGTTTCATAAAGCCATTGCCTCTATAGGTTTAGGCATCGCTCCTATATCAACGTTTCGATACCGAAGGTATAAATACAACGTGGTTTTCGAGATTCCTAATTGTTCAGCAATTTTTTTCACAGGAATGCTCCCATTTTTGTAAAGGGCTTCAGCAATGGTTGCCTTTTCTATTGCCGCTTGAGTCATCCCTTTAGGCCGTCCGCCTTTTCGACCCCGGGCCCTGGCCGACTTCAACCCGGCCTGTGTTCGTTCACGAATTAATTCCCGTTCAAACTCAGCAAGAGAAGCAAAAATACCAAACACCATTCGCCCTTGTGCAGTCGATGTATCAATTGGGTCGTTTAAGCTGATTAACCCCACTTTTTTTTCGATTAATTTTGTCGTCAGGTGGATTAAATGCGCCAGGTTTCTGCCCAGCCTATCTAATTTCCAAATGACCAATGTGTCACCTTCCCGCAGGTTCCGCATAATTTCTTCAAGCACCGGTCTTGACATTTTTGCACCACTGGCAATTTCTTCATGAATTTGATCACAACCGGCTTTTTTTAATGCGTCAACTTGCATGGACAAAGATTGCTCTCTGGTTGAAACGCGCGCATATCCAATTTTCATACGGATTAGTCCATTTTACTGACTGAAAAACAATATTCTGAACCAAGATTTACTGAACCGGTTTATCTTACCAAAAACGGGCGTACAATCCGTGTTTTTTTGACTGGGAAACCAGTCCAGCCAAACCTCCGTTTTTTTGAACCCGCATGACGAACCTAAAGCGTATTTATCTCCTGCCTGAAGCTGAAATTGCTGATCTCTACGCAAGACCCGTTTTCAATCAAAATGAACAACAGCTCTATTTTGAATTAACCCAGGTTGAATTGGATACACTGGCCCAGTTTGGCACCATCAAAACAAAAGTGCATTTCATATTGCAGCTCGCCTATTTCAAAGCCAAGAACCAATTTTTCACTTTTACATTTGATGATGTCCGGGCCGACGTTGACTATGTGCTTGCAAAATTTTTCAAAAAAACAAACGTGGTATTTCAGGGCAACATCACCCGTCAACGCACCAACCAGCAAAAGCAAATTATTCTCAACCTGTTTGATTATCAGGCCTGGTCAGTGGAACAGGCCATTCAGGTTGAGGCACACATAGGTGGATTGCTCCGATACTACCCCAAAAGTCATGACGCCTTTCGTCAACTGCTGGTCTACCTTGATAACCAAAAAATTGTTATTCCGACCTACCGAAGTTTGCAGGATATGTTTACCCAATCCTTTGCTAATGAACGCGACAGGCTTGACCAGCTCATAGTGTTAATGCCCCATGGGCAGCAAAAAAAGTTATCTGAATTAATCGATCGGGAAGAGGGGATAACCAGGCTAAACATCCTACGTGCCGACCAAAAGAATTTCACCTACACCGCTATCAGTGCCGAGGTTGAAAAGGCATTGGGACTTGAGGGCTTGTATAAATTTGCAAAGGATTTCCTGCCAACCCTGCTGCTATCCAAAAATGCCATTCGTTATTATGCTGATATCGCAGGACAATATGCGGCCTTCCCGGTTGAGAAGGCTGGACAAGCCGCAACAATGGCTGCATGCCCTTTGTTATATTTATCATCGATACCAACAAATCATGGATAATTTAATCACCAGCTTTATGTACCATACAAGGGCTATTACCGTTGATGCGAAGGCTTATGCGGTAAAGGCCGCAGCTGAGTACCATTCTGGCTTGGTTGTTGATTTACCCAAGTTGGCCAAATTTCTCAAGTGGTTCCCAAACCGCAAGACGGGACTGGGTCATGATGAACTAAACCAGGCGGCCTACCAGATATTGCCGGAAGGGCAGTTTCCAGCGTTAGCCCAATTTTTGCACGGCAGCACTTTTGACACAAAAGCGGCCATACGTGAATTTTATTTAAAATCGTCACGTTCATCCGCGCTATATTTGAGGCCAATTCTACTGGCTGTACCCTTTGTATTTTACAAAGAAGACAGCGATATCATGGCGCTCATTGATTTAATGAAAGTACACTATGGTAGGGGCAAAGGCCCGTCTACGTTTAAATTACCACAAGATATAGAAGACACCTTATCAAAGATACAGCTCCCTTATTTGAAAAAAGATCCGGATGATACGCAGGTAGATCCGCATTTATTCGAGTTTTTCGTTTACCGTAAGATGTATCGCCGCCTGGATAAAGGCCTCCTCTGTTGTAATGAAAGTGTGTCTTACTGCGACATCGACCATGATTTGGTTAGCGATGCATCAGTCGATGATGTTGAAAAAATAGCCAATGAGTTTGGCTATGCCAAAATCCCCGTTTATTGTGACGGACGCTTGGATGCAGCTCTTATGGCGTTAGACGCCACCTGGGACAGAACGACAAAACGGATCAGTGGCGGTGAAAATTCAGCGTTCAATATCAAAGCAATGAAAACGGGCGGGCAGGACTGGAGTTTGGGTTATGACAGCCTGGATAAGCTGGATGATGCTTTTTTCAGAACCCTGTCCCAGGTAGAAATACCCAATATCATGATGTATATCGGTGACCGCATTGGCATGTGGCGATCCTTTACCCATATGAAAACCCGATACAATAAAAAAAAGATGCCCGTAGCACTGGCCGTTAATGCCTGTATTTTATCGGATGCGTTTGGTATTGGCATTGAGAAGATGGCAGGGATGTCTGATCTCAATTACAACCTGATGCGTTCAACCCATGAAGATTTTATGCGCATAGAGACGTTATGCGCCGCGAATGACATGGTGGGCAACCTGATTCATTCGCTGCCTATTTTTAAACTGTGGAACTTAATGGATGACAAACTGCTGGCCGATGCTGACGGGCAAAAATTAGCAACCAGTGAAAGCACCATTCAATCGAGATATTCAAAAAAATATCTTGGAAAATCCCCAGGGCTATCGATTTATACATTGATTGCAAACTTTGTTGCCGCCAATGCTAAAAATATTGGGCTTAACGAATATGAAGGGCACGCCCTTTACGACATCATCCAAGGTAATAAAACCAACATTAACATCGATATGGTGACGGGGGACAATCACTCCCTCAATAAGCTCAACTTCGTCATATTGGATTCCATCGATGTTGATTATGTCCCTAGCATTAAAGACATAAAGGACGCGGCAGATAACTTGTATTCAGTCAAAACGGCTGATCACTATACTGGGATTATTCGCTCACAGGGAGTCATCGATAAAAATCTGATTAAATCGAAAAAAAGAGGCATCTTGCGGGTATTACTTTCTTTGCTACTGCAAGAAAACACGCAAAGTAACCTCGTTAGAAAATTAAACTCCTATGCGCGTTATACCGGACTTAAAAAAGCACTGGTTGAATATAATGCGATATTCAAAAGTACGCATGTGTTAAATTTAATCGATAACATGGCTCTGCGAAAAGCCATACGAACAGCCAGGAATCGAACGGAGGCTTACCACCAGCTACAAGGACTCATCAGGAAAATTTATCGTGGGGTTTTTAAAGGTAAAACGATAGAAAACAATCAAATCAGTGCCCATGCAGTAAGACTGGTTGCAAATTCCATCATCGCCTATAACGCCATTATTTTAAACACCGTTTATGAACGGATGCTTGCCGCTGGGACGAGCCAGGCAATTATCGATGAATTTGCCAGAATCTCACCCATTGCCTGGTCGCATATTGCATTCACTGGCAAGTACAATTTTAGAAAAAGCACTGGTGATATTGATGTGGATGCGATGGTAAATGAGCTTGAAAAGCATTTAAAACGGTACTTCTGGGTGGCTTAGCTCAGAACGAACACTTTTGGGGGTTCTTCCACACGACCCCAAGGAGGGTGATGCTTTTTATGCAGGGACAAAAAAGCCGATGCAAAAAATGCATCGGCTTTTTTAAATAGCGCTAACTTACAAAGAGTTAACTGCGTTTAAATGTAAATATTCGCACTACCCCACAGACTACCCCAGCAAATGGGACAACGATGCACGTCGTC
>NZ_FUKJ01000436.1 GCF_900163745.1 Crenothrix polyspora | reverse complement strand
TAACAGATGAATTAAAAAACAATAGGTTATAGGAATATTAATATGATACGTGTTCACATGCATGACCAGGTACGCAACCGAGTAGAAAACATAATGCCAGAAACAAGAGTGGTTAACTGGAATGAAATACTGCAAAACATCACCATGCTGGGGATTTTAGGGGTGTTTTTTATATTCGGCTTGCCCGGTTAAGCCATCATTGTAGCGTCTGGTTTACAGATAAAATCATGTTGCAAATTAGACAAAAAATGTCAAAAGTTACTCAAATTTACACCTGTTGTTAGGGGTGTTTTTTATAATAGAATCGATACAAGCAAGACGGAATTTATATGAACAAGACTGAAACTGGATATGAGCTTCGGCCAGAATATGATGTAACAAGCTTACAGATCACTAAATTGGGTTCTAAACATAAAAGCTTTGGAGATTTGATTCGTCTGGATCCCGATGTTGCGTTGGCATTTCCAAATAGTGAAGCGGTGAATGAAGCATTACGATACCTGATTGACCTGGCCAAGCGCCCTAACTTGCTATCTTAAGGACCAATTCGAGTGGATAAAGCTGTGCTGTTTATCAATAAATCTGTGAAACTTGCACAGACTGACTTCTGGTATGTAAAAAACAGAAAACCCGAACATAGAAAAGGCATCCTAAGATGCCTTTTCTAACTTAAAAGTTAGTGATTAGCCGTGATTATAATGTTTGCGTAACGGCTTAACCACTTCCCAGAGACTATCCAGCCCTACCGGAAATACCACCAAATCGCCAGGTACGATACGCACTGGTTCACCGCCGACTGGCGTTACAATAATTTCGCCTTCCAGGACATAAGCTGTTTCTTTTTCATCGAAATCAAGCGGGAATTTAGAAATTTCTTTTTCCCAGATAGGCCAGCTAGCAACACCTAATTCTTTCAGACGTTCTGGACTAGGGTTGTGTTCAATCGTAATTTGACTCATGTTTTCCTGTCATTTAAGTAAGTTGTTAAGGGTTGATTGTAGCATTTTTACAAACCCTATAGGCAGCTACACAACTTTTCAGTTTAATAAAAACTCAGTATTCACAATTTCAAACAAATGCGGAGAGTTGGCTATACTTTATCATAGTGTATGGCGTGGTAGATGCCGTTGCTCAAACTATCGAACTAAGTCAGGCAGGCCTCCCAATCCAATCTATGTCACTTAGAATGAGCCAGCTCGATTCATTGGTGAAGGTGGTTTCCCAATAAGGTTAATTGATAACGCAGAATATGTTCAATCGTTTTAAATTACCTTGGCCATTTACAAAATATTGTTCACCGACTAATTACATTTAACTTTCAGAGGTAAAAAAAATAATATGGTGGACAACATTCATGAGGCAACGATTCTTGTAATAGACAATGACCCCCTCAATCTCGCTTTAATAAGTGACTTGTTGCAGGCACTCTACAAGGTTGTCAAGGTTGCCAGCGATGGCAAAAAGGCATTAAAGATAGCGCAGTCTGATTCACCACCAGATATTATTCTGCTAAACATCAAGATACCTAAAGTAGATGGCTATGAAGTTTGTAAGCAATTAAAGGCGAACCCCAGTACCCAAGACATCCCAATCATCTTCCTAACAGAAAAAGACACCGATGTAGATGAAGCCTATGGCCTGGAGCTGGGCGCTGTGGATTACATCACTAAACCCGTTAGCCCAGCTATTGTTTTGGCCCGCGTTAAAACACATCTGGAACTGAAGGCTATGAAAGATTTGCTACACAGGCAGAGTAACACCAGTTTTGACAGTCGAACAGCAACACACGATGCAGAGATGAAAGTAGCTAAAAATGCCACTATTCATGCTATGGCTTATTTGTCAGAAACCAGGAACTATGTTACCGGAAACCACATTCTCCGCACCGAGTATTATGTCAAGATTCTGGCAGAAAAATTACGTTTTCATCCGCGCTTCACGCATTATCTCGATAATGACAATGTCATTGAATGGTTGTTTAAGACAGCGCCTTTACACGACATTGGCAATGTGGGAATTCCTGAGCGGATTCTCCTTAAACCAGGACGTTTAACGCCGGATGAATTTGAAATTATAAAAAGCCATACGTACCTCGGTCACAATGTTATTCTTCAGGCTGAGCATGAATTAGGCATAGAAGTCCCCTTTTTTAAATATGCCAAGGAAATCACTTATAGTCACCACGAAAGATGGGATGGCAGTGGATATCCTGATGGCATTGCTGGCGACAGCATTCCTATTTCAGCACGCATTATGGCTATAGCCGATGTTTATGATGCTTTGAGAAGCCGACGTGTGTATAAACTCCCGATACATCATCAACAAGCGGTAGAGGTTATTTTAGAAGGCGCAGGCACACATTTTGACCCTGATATGGTCGATGCATTTTATGAAGTTCATGAAGAGTTCCAACGCATTGCACATCATTACGCAGACCATGACAAGGATTTAAAAAGAAGTATCGACTATTTAGCACAAGCCATTGCTGAAGAACCCTAGCCCCAATAAAATTCATGGTCAGTTAAACATTTATGGGGTTGATTAATAAAAATCTAGCAGAAAATAAAAATGCTAACGTGTTATTTTTAACCCAATATTTTGCACTGATTGACAACATAATGATTAAAAATCAAAAAACCATGAATAGCACTGCAATTTAATGAAAATAATATTATTTAATATCAATTAGATACTAAAAAGCTGCGAAATATTAGAATTTTAACAAATTTGAAAAATATTTTAAGTGTCTCGCAGCTGTTAGCCAAAACAGGTTTTTATTGACTCGTGTATTTAACCCAATCCACAAAACCCGTTGTATTTACCGTTGTCGGCGCAGCACCACACCAACTGGCTTGTAAGCATTTCCAGTGATTCATCATAATCTTCATGCCGCCTTCTTCAACGCTTGGAATATCCTGCGTTTGATTAATTTTAACCACCCCATCTACTAAAAATTGAATATTTCCTGATTTCCAGGAAAAACCATAGGTATGAAAGCCATTACGTGGATCGAAGCCCAGTGTTTTTATGTCTACAGTATATTCGTGACCACCGATATTATTATGGAAATAATTAAACTGCACCTTACCATTAACGAATTCGATAACAATCTCGTTATGCGCTGGATTACCGTTATTATTATCGTAAGGTCCGCGATAGAGAAAAGCTCCCATGACCACGCCCGATGTTTGTGCGGGAGCTTTCATGCTAAAGCTATAAGTACCATAGCCATAATAACCATTGGTGCGGTATTCAGCACCCAGTGTGCTTTGGTTACAACTGGTCGATGTTACCAAGCCAAATGTAGCAATACCGTTATTGCGGGCAAATTGGGTCTTTTTCCAGCAAGTGTCAAAAGGAAAGCCATTGCTCCAACCATCAGCAGCCCACCAACGTGAGGCATTTGGGTCGTTAGTGGTCATTTCGTCATAAAAATCAGCATTCGCCGATGTAGTTGCCATCATGATGCTAGCGCCAATAAGTAATGGGAATAGTGTTGTTTTCATAAGTTATGTCATTTAGTTAAAGTTAAGGCAAAAAACACTGAAGAAATTTTCAACGGTCATGGAAATTATAGACGGATACTGCGGTTTTGAATGCGCTGTAAACCATTAACATATAACTTTGGTGCTTAACTGTGGCATCTCCACCTAATTTTGCAATCCTCACCATAAATCAAAATCTGTTTTGGAGCCAGTACATTATTCGATTTCATGGCGTGGAATAATCTTGTCTCCCATTAAAATTGAATCTAGACAGGGTACTTACAGTAGACGAAAATAAATTAAAGCTTACTTATTCAATACTTTCGCCAAAAATCAGGCCGCCTTGCTATGAATCCTCCCGATTTCTGCGGCCTGAAAAATTCGGTCGTCCATTAAAAATCCATCCGACGTTATGCCCAGTGAATTTATAATGCGGCGCGTGTATTTACGCGCTCTGAACACGGTTTTCAAATCCAGTATGCTGTCACTGTCCAGCCCATTGATTTGAGGTAATAAAAGTTGTGAAAATGTCACCATGAACAATGAAAAGTTGGC
>NZ_FUKJ01000437.1 GCF_900163745.1 Crenothrix polyspora | reverse complement strand
CGCCATTGCTGCGGCACAAAACCCAATACTGATGGCATCTGCCATGAAAAAAGGCATTGAAGCGGGTCGTGAAGCTTTTCTGGCCGGACGTATGCCCAGACGACGTTTCGCCTCCGCCTCATCGCCTCTCGATGGTTTATTCTTTTAGTACACCCTATTTCAAAACGATGACTGTAAAGCTTTACGTATCATGAATTCTACCACCCCCACCTTCACGCAAAGAATCCGTAGCTTTGTACCACGCCAGGGTCGAATTACGCCTGGACAAGAGTTTTCCCTGGAAAACTACTGGCCAGAATATGGCCTCGATACCCAGCAACAATACGATTTTGCGGAAGTTTTCGGTCGCGATGCGCCCATGATCGTAGAAATAGGTTTTGGGAACGGTGAAAGCTTAGCCGAAATGGCAGCCACTAACCCTGATAAAAACTATATCGGCATCGAAGTGCATCGTCCGGGTGTTGGTCACCTACTGATGAAAATCAAACAAGAAAATATCACTAATCTCAGAATCTATAATCACGATGCCATAGAAATCCTGGAAAACTATATTCCTGATAATAGCCTAAGTGGCGTACATCTGTTTTTCCCCGATCCTTGGCCGAAAAAAAAACACCACAAAAGACGCATCGTGCGCCCTAGCTTTAATGACTTGCTGATTAAAAAACTCAAACCTGGCGGCTATTTCCATGCCGCTACCGATTGGGAAAACTACGCAGAACATATACTGGAAATATTGTCCACAGCCAAAGGCATGGACAACACCAGCTCAACACACGATTACTGCGAACGCCCTGATTACCGGCCTTTAACAAAGTTTGAACAGCGCGGAATACGCTTAGGACACGGCGTGTGGGATTTGATTTTTACTAAAGTTTAATGTCTGAATGCAGCTCACAGAGTAGATTCACTGTTACTTCACCACGCTATCTAACTGCATCGCCCGAATCATCATAGCCAGTTCATCGCGCTGTCGTCTTAGTGGCTCTATCTCCGCTTCAAGCAAGGCGATTTTTTCCGCAACTGAACCTTTTGAATCGTTAATTTTTCTAAGCAACTGCATACGGCTTTCAATTTGTTTCTTATGATCCTTAATTTGGTGCATTAGCGGCGTTAACACACCGTTGCTCCAAGCAATTGAATCCGCGTGTGCTTGCCGTAATACGTTTCTGGCTTTGGCAATTAAGGTGCTGTAAAGCTTGTGTATTACCAGACTTTGCTCGGTCATTGTGGTTTTTGCACTCAACCGGAACGCTTCGCCTTCTGCAAATATCTGCTCTAATTCAACCTGATAAGGTTTTATTGAAAACAACGGCGGCTCAATCTCTTTAAAACCGTACTCGTCTTTAAATTTTTTGTGTATCGCTTTAACCAGACGCCGCGTTTCATTGGTGATATCAATAGAGTCTTGTAACAAATCCCGTAAATCATCAAACAACTTACGCATATTCTGTTTCATGCCAAAAGTGGTCAAACTTTTCGACATGTCACTGCGCGTGCTTCTAATAACAGGATCTATTTTTTCTTTCGAAAATGAATCGATCAACATCTTGGCTTGCACAGAAAACACCCTGCGACTGGCCTGAAAGTTCTCGATATTGGCCATGTAAAGCTGTTGCCTGTCCCGGGTTTCGGCCATCAATTTGGCAGTCATATCGTGATTTTCGAAATCGATTTTCTTAAACTCTTCCAGTTGTTTGGCGGCATTAGTCAATGCTAAATCAGTGATGCTCGACGATTCATTCACTAAAAAACCAATATCACGCGCTAATGAACCCATCAGTATAGTGCGCCGCTGTTTTAAAATATCATTAGCCAGGTATTTTTCCAGCCCCTCTAAACGACTTTTTTCCAGCAAGGCGCTATCGCCCTTCACTTTACCCAATAACGCCTGTTTAGCAGAGACTGGAAAAATGGCGCTTTCATCAAGTTTTAGCGTGGCCGCTGCGGTTTTAATTTGCGAACTGATTGCATCCTGGTAACCTCGTTCTCCAGCAAGATCATCCCACATGGCATCAATTTTATTCATGACGACAGCAAGACCTTGCTTATTGCCACCACGGGTAATGCACACATGGTTCATCCACATGTCCATATCGCTTTTGGTAACACCGGTATCGGCAGCAAGTACAAAGACTATAGCCTGCGCACTGGGCAACATGTTTAATGTCAGCTCTGGCTCAGTACCTAAGGCATTTAAGCCCGGCGTATCTAAAATACACAAACCTTGCTGTAACAAAGGATGCGGAAAACTGATTAAGGCATGACGCCAGCACGGTATCTCCACCTTTTCAGGGTTAACGACACCTTGTTCAGCGGCCAGCCTTTCGTTCCACAAACCCAGTTTGTCGGCAATTTGCCGATCAACCATTTTGGTGGCGCACAATTCTTTAAAGGCTTCCTGCATTTGCCCTGGCGAATTACTGTCCAGCTTGAACTGCGTCCATCTTTGTGGGTGTTGCTTCAATTCTGCCAGCGAAATATCTTCAAGCCGGCTTTCTATATTCAGCAAGCGGATATAACTGCCGCCTTCTTCATCGTAAAACAGTTCTGTAGGCGACATGGTGGTGCGCCCTGCCGTAGACGGCAGCAAGCGTACACCGGTTTCAGCAAAAAACAGGGAGTTGATTAACTCAGTTTTACCGCGCGAAAATTCAGCGACAAAAGCCAAGGTAATACGATCAGTTTGCAGATTGCTAATCGCATTTAAAATCGTATTAGTGCTATGCGGATCATTCATTCCATAACGAATGCGCCATTGATGGTACATTTCTATAGCCTGCACCACTTTGGCACGCCAGAGCGCATACTCGTGCATTTGATCTTTAAATTCCAGATTCCTCATGGCAAGCCTTTTATTGCTAACACAATTCTATAATGTAAGTCGAACTAGTTAATTAGATGGTTGTTTCCCGTTAATTGTAGCCTATATCTCAATAACTGTTAGCCTAAGATGTTTTTATTTTTAAAATCCGAAAAATTATTTTTTATGCTAAATGCCATAGCGACGCTGGTAATCCAATATCACATCCACTGAATAGCTGGAATGAGTTTTAATGTATTCTATAATCTCTGCCAGTGTAATAATTGAGACAACCGGTATCTGGAACAGCGCACTCACTTCCTGTATGGCAGACACGTCGCTGTTGCCTTTTTCCTGTCTGTCCAATGCTATCAATACCCCGACCGGCGTAGCTCCGGCACTTTTGATAATGTCTACTGACTCCTTAACAGACGTGCCGGCAGTAATCACATCATCCAAAATAAGTACACGTCCCTGCAAAGGCGAACCCACCAGACTGCCACCTTCGCCGTGATCTTTCGCTTCTTTGCGATTAAATACAAAAGGGATATCTTTAGAGGTTAACTGGGCATAAGCAATCGATGTTGCGCTAACTAGCGGTATACCTTTGTAGGCCGGACCATACAAAATATCAGGATTAATGCCAGATTGCAGCAGTGCCTGGGCATAAAATTGCCCAAGTTTTGCCAATTGCGCCCCAGTATTAAATAAGCCGGTATTAAAAAAATACGGACTGGTTCGGCCAGATTTGAGTACAAATTCGCCAAATTTCAGGACACCACAATCCAGCGCGTAGGCGATAAAGTCTTTTTGGTAATCGAGCATAAAATAAATTAAGTTATAAATTCAAATGGGTTAATTCTGAACAGGCAGTTACTGTAACTGCCTAATAAATGTTGGCTTCAAATAGAACACAACTTAGGCGACTTAAAACCGGCTTGATTTTCTTTTTATCCGTGTTTATCAGTCGAATCAATGTCACCTGTGTGCTATTTTGTTTACGGCAATTAAGGCATAAATTTTTCTAAAATACTATCCAAAAAATTCCAGCCGCGCTCGGAACAATAATAGCGATTATCTTGTTTAATAAGCAAATTTTCTTGCACACATTGCGATAATGCAGGCTCCAAAGTAGCCACGGCAAGCCCTGTCGCCGCCTGATACGCAGCCAAACTAAAGCCTTGGCGCAAGCGCAAGTGGTTCATAACGAATTCTAAAGGCAAATCAGCAAGTGCAATCACTTGAACGTCGGCATGTTCAAAGCTATGCGCCAAATATTGTGCCGGACTTTTAGGCTTAAACGTGCGCGTTATCTGATTCGGTAATGCTTGCGTTAATTTGCCATGCGCCCCGGCACCGATACCTAAATAATCGCCAAATTGCCAATAATTGACATTATGTCGACACTGCCGACCTGTACGGCTATAAGCAGAAATTTCGTATTGTGCATAGTGCTCATCTGCCAGTAGCGCTTGACAGCGCTTTTGAATAGCATAGATCAGCTCATCATGCGGCAAAGGCGGTGGAAATCGATAAAAATAGGTATTCGGCTCCAAGGTCATCTGGTAAAAAGAAATATGCGTAGGCTCAAGGCTGACAGCTGTTGTCATATCGCTGATACTGGTATCGACAGTTGCACCGGGCAAGCCGTACATCAAGTCCAGATTGAAATTATCAAACCCGGCTTGATGCGCGATTTCAGCGGCTTTAACAGCTTCTTGCCCTGAATGAACGCGCCCCAAATTGGTTAGCAATCGATCATCAAAACTTTGCACGCCTATCGACAAACGATTTATGCCGATAGCCCTGAACTCTGCAAACTTATTGCTTTCAAAAGTACCTGGATTGGCTTCCAAAGTAATTTCGATATCATCTGCCATAACCAGTTGTTGTTCTATACCACGCAATAAACAATCGATAGCTTCTGGAGACAACAGGCTGGGAGTCCCCCCGCCCATAAAAATACTACTGACAGGCCGGCTAATGCCATACTGTTCCACATCCATAGCCAAATCTTCCAGCAATTTGTCGACGTATTGCGTTTCCGGAATGCTGGCCTTAACGGTATGAGAATTAAAATCGCAATACGGGCATTTTTTAATGCACCACGGAAAATGGACGTACAAACTAAGTGGTAGCAAGATGATCTAGGTATTTAGTTACAATACTTTTCAGTTTATCATTAGACTTGCTGTAAAAAAGGTAATTTTTCACATTTGGATTTTTAACTGATGTTATTTATTGTCCACGAAAAACACGAAAGGTACGAAAAAAATCCAGGGAATACTCACTTTCGTAAATACGTCTGCCAGATGTAGGCTCAATGATGGAACACGGACGATCCTGATAATACGGATTTTTGTCCGGTATATCAGTCAAATCGGTGTTCTATTGCTTTAACTCGTTTTTTCATGTTTTTCGTGTTTTTCGCGGACAATCAGGTAACATCAACGCACATTAACAACCCATTCAATATCAAAACCCATGAGACTACTACTTGTTGAAGATGACGAAATACTGGGCGACGGCCTGGTTGCCGGTTTAAAAATGGAGGGGTACGCCGTTGATTGGCTAACCAACGGCAAACTCGCCGATGAAGCCTTGAAGATAAACAGCTATGAACTGATTGTGCTCGACCTTAATCTGCCAGACATGGACGGCATGGATATTTTACGCGCCCTTAGGGCCCGCAAAGATGAAACGCCAGTGATGGTCTTAACTGCAAAAGATACGGTACCAGACCGTGTTCTAGGCCTTGATAGCGGCGCGGATGACTTTGTGATTAAACCCTTCGAACTGGACGAAGTCTGTGCCCGATTACGCGCCCTGGCACGACGCAACGAAGGCCGCAGTGTGCCGCATATAGAACACAAAGGCATCATTTTGGAGCCTGCTTCGCACCAAATCACCTATCATGGTGAAAAAGTAGAATTGTCGCAAAAAGAATTCGAAATACTCAGCTTTCTGATGAGCAATATAGGTCGGGTAGTCTCTCGTGCCCGACTGGAAGAAAGCCTGTATTCGTGGAATTCCGATATAGAAAGCAATACCGTTGAAGTACACATCCATTACTTGCGCAAAAAACTGGATTCAGCATTGATACGGACGGTCAGGGGTGTAGGTTATATTATCGACAGCGATGACGACGCATGAACTATTCACTCCGGCAACGCCTACTGATTAGCCTGCTGTCTGCATCCATGCTGATCTGGGGCATCACCGCCTATATCAGCTATAAAACCACGCGCACCGAAGTGGGCGAGTTGTTTGATGCCGAACTGGCGCAATCGGGTAAAGTGTTGCTGGCGTTTTTGGAAACCTTGCCCAAAGATGAGTCACTGGAAGAAACCTGGAAACCCAATCAAACTGAGACACTTAACCGCTACTTCCCGAAAAAACTACCTTATCAACTGGACAATGAAAACCAGGATCTGCTTTTAGATGAAGAAAACGACCCTCGATTTCACATGCACAATTTCAACGAAATCGATACCAGCGATCCCTTGTCACATGCCTTTGATGAATTGCTGCAAGCCAAAGATTTCGACCATAAATACAAATACGAACGAAAAATCGTCTTTCAACTGTGGAACGAAAATGGCCGTTTATTGCGGCATTCCAAAAATGCACCGGAACAACCGTTTTCCAAGGGCATAGAAGGCCTGAGCAAGACCACGATTGATGGCGATTTATGGCATGTCTTTAGCGTTGCCAATGCCAGCGGCGAATATATCATCCAGGTAGGGCAAAAACAGGAGATTCGTACTGAATTAACCGAAGAGATTTCGTCTCAGCTGGTGACGCAATTTCTGTACGGTATGCCGTTTTTGGGCGTGGTAATCTGGTTGATTGTCGGCCATGCGCTAAGGCCGTTAAACCGTTTGGAAAAGCAGCTGGCCAAACGCGAAGCCAGTTTTCTTAAGCCGCTGTCAACCAAAAAACTGCCGAATGAAATTGTCCCGGTCGTCAACGAAATGAATAATCTCTTTGCACAACTGGAAGAGGCGCTTGAACATGAACGGCAGTTTACCGCCGATGCTTCCCATGAGCTAAGAACACCTTTAGCTGGATTGTTAACCCAGGCGCAAGTGGCACTAAGAACCAACGATGAAACCGTGCGTACCCAAGCTTTAGAGCGCATAAAACAAGGGGTTAATCGCATGACTTACATGGTGCAGCAGTTACTGACTTTTTCGCGGATTGAATCTTCCAGTTCGGCATTTTTGGCCAAAACAACGTTGTCTTTACACGATGAAATCATTCAGGTAATTACTGATCTGGAGCCGAATGCCTATAAAAAACGCATTCAACTCGAAGTTATTGCAGAAGAAAATGAGCCATCAATAATCGCCAACGACCAATTAATCAACATCCTGGTCAAAAATATTATTGATAATGCGATTAAATACACCCCTGCTAAAGGCACAGTGTTAATTACCCTCACCCACAATAATAGCCATTTGATATTTTGCGTGGAAGATTCCGGCCCTGGTATTGCGCCGGATCAATACGAACTATCGCTAAAACGTTTCCATCGCTGCATAGAAACCGCAGGCACCGCGCAAGGCACCGGCCTGGGATTTTCTATCGTACAACGTATTGCCAGTATTCACGGTGCGACACTTACACTGGGGGAATCAAAGCTAGGTGGTCTTAAGGTAACGGTATTATTTTCACTTCCTAAAAAACTCAACGACTTAACGTTACAAAACAAATTGAGTTTTTTTAGCCGCAAAAAATCTGACGAGCTGGTAAAGCCGCCGTTTAAAAAATAACTGTTGTGATAAAAACTTGGTTTTGTCGACGAAAAACACGAAAGGCACGAAAATAAAGCAATAACACAACTTTTTAACGTATGTTCTTCCGTGTTTTTTGTGCCGCTTAAAAGCGCCTACTTTTGGTTTTCGTGGATAAATAAGATTTCATTTGGGATATTCTTTTGTGGAAATCACCTAAGAAGTCATATCGGACTGCGATGTTTTCTTCACTTTAATTTCTTCAGTAAAGCAACTGGCTCATCCCATGACTAAACAACATCACGTCTTTGGGAAACATCTGCCGGCCCAGTGTTTCTGCACTGGTTTGGCTGAACAGCCGATAGCAGCGAATATCGTCCTCACGTTTATTCATTAATTTATCCAGGCCCTGTAATAGTCTCAGCAGTGCTTTACGTTTAATCACCAAAGTAAAGACAGAGTATTGCAGCGGCAACCCCTGTTTTTTTAGATAGCGATGGATACGAACCAGGCGCTTGGGGTTGGCAATATCGTAGGCGATCATGTACAAGCCTGCTTGTTGATCTGCCATCAGTCGACCTCCGCCAGAAAATGCTGTAATTTGTGCAGTGTGTTGCTGAACAATCGGTGCAGGCGTTCTGTGCGCTGTTCAAACAACTGAACCAGCGTATGCAAATCCGGTTTATTGACGTTGGCATGTAGCCGGAATAGCAAGGGGTAATAATCCCACAATAATAAACGGCTTAAATCCTGCAAGACATTCAAATTCCCCGTCAATAACACATCATCATCCACTGATAATTCACAGGTAGATTGTAAAACCTTTAGTTCGCTTTCTAAAAGGGACTGGATGACTTTTACGGCATATTGGCCATCGGTAAACAGGGTTTTCGCCAGTTGCTCGTTGACCAGATTTACCGGCACTTCACGCCAGGAGGGAACGTGCATACGCCTGCAAAAGCTGCGTACTGCCATTTTTTCGACAGAGTTATACCAATCCTGATACTGATCTTTGCCATCAGAACGGGACAGCAAATCCAGCAAACGTTGTGTTAACGATTGTCGTGGTGCGGGTTGTCCCCAGCAGCGCAAGCGGACATCGCCGTTTTGTGTCATAAAAACTAATGGTACTCCGGCATCGGCACAGGCCAGTAAGGAAGGCATAGACCATTCTACGGTGTCTGCCGATACGATTCGGGAGAGTCTGGCCAGTGGGAATAGCCGGTCACTTTGCTCTGGGATTTCCAGGCGTAATGCTGGCTCATCCCACGATACGCGACACCCTGTTTTGCCTTCAATATATAACGCTTGCATGGTTTACCCCGTGTAGGCTGCAAGATAGCGTTTGGCCAATGCGTAGCCATATCGCCGCAGTAAACGACGCACCGGCGCGGCATTCGACTCATAGAACGCGTAAAAACATTTGCGCCCGGCTTTGTTCATCAGGCAGCGGCCTTGGTCTATGCTGAAATGTTCGGCGCGTAGTTCCCGTTTTCGGAATAACTGCCATACCCAGTCATCCATGATAGGCCGCAGGGGTTCCATTAAGTCGCAGGCCAGGGATTCCCTGCCGAAACTGACATCATGATAAAAACCCAGCATGGTATCCAGCCCTGTTTTATGACAGGCACGGACTGCATCGTAATGCAGCAGGGTATAGCCC
>NZ_FUKJ01000439.1 GCF_900163745.1 Crenothrix polyspora | reverse complement strand
CATCGCACACCTGATCCTATCCCAGAAAATGCGCCGATCAATACCGGTAAAATCAAAAACTTAATCGCCGAAAAACCGTCGTCATAGCCGGAAATCGGCACCAATCGCAGTAATTTAGAGATCACAAACTGGCCGCCAATAATGTAAAACAGCGATGAAATGGACATTAACACCACGCACACTACCGTACCGACCCGATCCAGATAACTTTGTCGAAACAAAATCATCAACAGCGCAAAGCTGATATCAACCAGTAAACCCACACATAAGGTAGGCAACGCGACAGCAAGACTCGGTAATGCGCGTTCTTTAATATCTGCGCCGATATTCCTGCCACTATCGGATGAGCCAAAACGAAACAAAAACAAACCCACGGATTTTTGGTAAAAAATGGTGTCCGTGACCTTTTTCTCGGCAACTGCGCCAGGATTCCACAATAAAGGCAAATCATAGCCATGTTGCTGTTTCCAGTTATCTATCGCCTGTTCGGTGACGTGTTTTTGCCCCAACTGCATACGCGCCATATCATTCGGGCTGTTGACGATAAAAAACAGCATAAACGTTAAAATGTTAATGCCAATCAGCAAGGGAATGGCGTACAGCAAGCGCCGGAGAATGTAGTTAATCATTGTAAGGGCTCCTTGGTATAGCGGCGATAAGCGTAAATAGCCGGAATGAGCATCAGCACAAACAAGACTGCGCCCAACACTAACGGCCAAAAAATGGGTTGATTCCATTCCTGTCTTTTTTGGCTTCGAGCGACGCTGTCTATGCGCAGATATTTCAGCTCATTATTAGCCATCGAATTGGCTTTTAGATTTTTATACCAGCTGTGAAACAGTGAAAAACGCTTGGGATGAAAGCCAAATGCCAGCGGCACATCGTGGCGAAGGATTTCCTGCATTTGCTGAATAATCTGGTAGCGTTGTGTACTATTGTCCATATTACGCATGGTTTCAAACAATTTATCAAAGCTTGGGTTTTGATAATTAACCGCGTTTTCGCCGCCGTATTTCACTTTGCTATTACCGCCGTACAGCAGGAAAAAGAAATTTTCCGGATCGGGATAATCAGCATTCCAGCCCCAGGTAAAAATTTGTGCGTTACCGGTGCGTATCTTTTCCTGAAAACGGTTGTAGTCGGTGGCGCGAATAACCAATTTAATACCCAGTTTTTCCAGCTGTTTGCGATACCAGGTTGAGCGCGGACGGTCATCAATACTTGCCAGTCCAGTATCAAAATACAGAATCAATGGCTCTTTAGTTTTAGGGTCAATGCCATTGGCATAACCCGCTTCCACCATTAATTGCTTAGCAACATCGACAGGCTTATGTTGCAATTTACCCTCGACCCAATCATACAGATAAGGATTGTGGCTTTGTTTGCTTTCATCATAACCAAATATGCCCGGCGGTAAAAAACCTTGTGCGGGCAGCCCACGGCCATTCATAAAAATGGAAATATACTCGTCGTAATCGACGGCAATCGTAATAGCCTGCCGTAATTTTCTGGCCTGTTCGCTATTACCACCGACTGTCGCATCCAGCATGTTAAAACCCATGTAGGAAATAGACGTTTCTACCGTAGTTTGTAATTTGATGCCTTTTTCCAGCATCGACGGCGTTAAGCCAACGCCGCCACTGCCGGTAAATTGTATAGCCTGATCAAAACTGTCCGAAGCAATACCCGAAGCATCAAAATAGCCTTGTAGAAATTTTGTCCAATAGGGGATGGTTTCTTTTTCCAGCATATAAACCACCTTGTCGATAAACGGCAACTGTTTTCCAGCATCGGCCAGCAAGCCTTTTTGCTGATCTTCCGCCTCGCCTTCAGCTGGATAAGTTTCGACGTGATAGTTGGGATTTTTGAGCAAGACCATGCGCCGATTCGGATTATTTTCGGCCAATAAATAAGCACCGGTACCAATAGGAAACCAGTCCAGACTGATATTTTTTTCCGCAAGCCCCGACTGATTGTAAAACACATCAGCTTCCCAGGGCATGGGGGAAAAAAATGGCATCGCCAACCAGAAAATAAACTGTGGGTATTTGCCTTTAATTCTTACCCGATATTGGTAGGGATTGATAACGGTTACGCCAGACATGGTGATGTCTTTAATGGCATTTTTGGGTTGGTTGCTTACTTGTTTAGAAAAATCATCAAAACCGACAATGTAATTTTTCATGATCTCGGCAATCGGCGATTGTACTTTGGGGTGCGCCAGCCGTTTGATTTGATAAACGTAATCGTCAGCGATAAGTTCACGCGAACCGGTGTTTTTAAAATCGTTTAAAGTGTTTAAAGAGACGATTTGTTCGGCCGTTAAATTGTGGTATTGATAACCGTTGTTAGCCGCTCTCGCTAAGGCCGGATGCGGTTGGTAACGAATGCCTTTTTGCAGTTCAATCACATAGTCGGTAAAAGCAATATCGCTATCTTTGGCGGTTTTTTCCAGCGCCTCGCCCTTTGCGTTGAAATAACGAATCTCCGGCATCTTACTGGCAGCCAGCGGCATCAACTGGTAAGGTCTTTTTAGATAATGATATTGAAACGGAGGCTCATAAATCTGCGCGATAAACGCATATTCATTCGAACTGTAGGCTACAGCCGGATCCAGGTGTTTAGGACGCTCATCAAAAGATTGGTATAACACCGACTGCGCCCCTTCATCCCCGCTATAAGGATTGTTGAGTTGCGAGAGTGTACAGGCCGTTAAAAAAAAAACGGTAAGTAGCAGTAGAGCGTTGCGACAGTGCATAAAAACCACAGGCCAATAAAAAACAGGTTAAGCGAAATAATTCTAAGTATCAGTTTACCGTGAGTTCTAGTGTCTGGGAAATAACGATCACTTTATTTGTTACGTTTAACAATTTGCCGGATGTTAAGGACAGGAAATGAGTTGATGACTAAACCACTCAACCGTTGAACGTAGGATTTTCTTGTGTGAACAACACACCAGAAAAAGCGGGTTCGAAAAAAAGAAAGCCCCAAGACACCAAACATCAGCGACTTGAGGCTTAGAAAGAAATCAGCCTATAAACAAGGGGAAATTAGGCTGATTAAACGCCATCTTTCAGGCGTTCACTCAGTTGGAATGGAAAAAATACCAAAAGTTCCAAAGCGGCTGATTTTTCCATGCTATAACTTAAACATCGTTATTTTTCTGGCTTCACTCGATAAATAACGGTAATTTGACCAATGCACTGAATAAGCGTAGCACCGGTATCCTGACATATTTTCTCGCTAAGCTTCTTGCGCTCATCGCGTTCTGCGCGTATCCTGACCTTGATAAGCTCGTGGCTATTAAGCGCTAGTTCAATTTCTGCTAGCACAGCACCCGTAAGCCCAGCCTGACCAATCATAACAACTGGATTTAGCGTGTGTGCTTGCGCTTTGAATTTTTTCCTGTCTATAGCCTGCATTCTTTATTTCCGGAACTCAAAATTTCATTTTACAACAGAATTACTTTTTATGGCGCACAGTAAAAGCAGCAATCGATGGCTACAAGAACATGCCCAAGACGAATATGTCAAATTAGCACAAGCACAGGGTTACCGCTCTCGTGCTGTGTTTAAGCTAAAAGAAATACAAGAGAAGGATAATATCATCAAGCCAGGTATGAATATCATCGATTTGGGTGCTGCCCCAGGTGGCTGGTCGCAATTTGCAAAACCGCTACTGAACAAAAAAAATAAATTAATCGCGTTGGATATTTTACCCATAGAGCCGATCAATGGCGTTGATTTTATTCAAGGTGACTTTCGTGAGGAGCAGGTCTTCAGTCAGTTGCTGTCCACACTTGATGGCGCAGCGGTTGATTTGGTAATGTCCGATATGGCACCCAATATGAGCGGCAATAAGGGAGTCGACCAACCCAGTGCCATGTATCTTGGGGAGTTGGCACTTGATACTGCAAAAGCGGTATTAACAAAAAATGGAACTTTCCTGGTTAAAGTATTCCAAGGGGAAGGTTTTGAAGCTTTTCACCAAGAAGTTAGACAACTTTTTTCGACGGTACACATCAGAAAGCCAAAAGCATCAAGACCACGTAGTAATGAAGTGTATATTTTGGCCAAAGGCTTTAAATAGCCTGAGTGAATCCCTATATTCTAGTGTTGTTATAAGGTTTTTTATACAGTACCGATAGAGCCAATATACCTGGTACTTTGTATAGATAAATAACGACAGTCAGGAAAGTTAAGTCCTGATATAATCATCCAGTCTTTTTAAAATAAGAACCATCACAGGTTCAGGGCGTGTAAATTGAACGATACGACAAAGAATATAATCTTATGGGTCGTCATTGCTGTTGTATTGATGTCCATCTTTAATAATTTCGCGCCTCAGAATGAACGAGGTGATGCGCCGTTATCTTATTCGCAATTCATTCATGCGGTAAAAGCTGGACAAGTCCAACAAGTGATAATTGACGAACATATCATTAAGGGCAGAATGCAGGGTGGGCAAACTTTTAGAACTTATGCCCCATCAGATACACATCTGGTTGATGATTTACTGGCAAATAATGTCGAAATCAAAGCCGTTCCGCCTGAACAACCTTCTTTAATCATGCAGTTATTAGTATCCTTTGGACCTATGCTATTGCTGATTGGTGTCTGGGTTTTCTTTATGCGCCAAATGCAGGGCGGCGGTGCTGGTGGCCGTAGCGCCATGAACTTTGGCAAAAGCAAAGCCCGTATGCTGGAAGAAGACCAGATTAAAGTCACCTTTGCTGATGTTGCAGGTTGTGACGAAGCCAAGGAAGAAGTGGTTGAAATGGTCGATTTTCTTAAAGATCCGGCTAAATACCAACGTCTGGGCGGTAAAATTCCGCGCGGTGCGTTAATGATCGGACCTCCAGGTACGGGTAAAACTTTACTGGCTCGCGCTATTGCTGGCGAAGCGAAAGTGCCTTTTTTCACTATTTCCGGTTCTGATTTTGTGGAAATGTTCGTAGGTGTCGGCGCATCGCGTGTCCGTGATATGTTTGAACAAGCCAAAAAACACGCACCGTGCATTATTTTCATTGACGAAATCGATGCTGTCGGTCGCCAACGTGGCGCAGGCCTAGGTGGTGGTAACGATGAGCGTGAACAAACGCTGAACCAGTTATTGGTTGAGATGGATGGTTTCGAAGGCAATGAAGGCATTATCGTCATTGCTGCAACCAACCGAGCTGATGTACTGGATAAGGCGCTGTTGCGCCCAGGTCGATTTGATCGTCAAGTCGTCGTCGGATTGCCTGATGTTAGGGGGCGTGAACAAATTCTCAAGGTACATTTGAAAAAAGTACCGGCAGCGGATGATGTCATCGTTAAATATATTGCTCAGGGCACACCAGGATTTTCGGGTGCTGATTTAGCCAATTTAATCAATGAAGCCGCATTGTTTGCGGCCAGAATGAATAAACGCTTAATCAACATGAGCGATCTGGAAAAAGCCAAGGACAAATTGATTATGGGTGTCGAACGTCACTCGATGGTCATGAACGAAAAAGAAAAGAAAATGACCGCTTACCATGAAGCCGGCCATGCGATTGTCGGCAAACTGGTACCTGAACACGATCCGGTTTACAAAGTCAGCATCATGCCACGAGGACGTGCGCTAGGTGTCACCATGTTTTTACCTGAGCGAGACCAATACAGTGCCAGCAAACAGAAACTGGATAGCATGATTTCCAGCCTGTACGGTGGCCGTATTGCTGAAGAAATGGTCTTCGGTTGGGAGCAAGTCAGCACAGGCGCGTCCAATGACATTGAAAGAGCCACTGAATTAGCCAGAAACATGGTCACTAAGTGGGGCTTGTCGCAACGCTTGGGGCCTTTGGCCTACAGTGAAGAAGAAGGCGAAGTATTTTTGGGACGTTCGGTAACACAACATAAAACCGTTGCCGAAGAGACCTCGCATACCATAGATGAGGAAATCCGTTCATTTATTGACCGTAACTACGAACGTGCTGAAAAGTTGCTACGGGAAAATATTGATATTCTTCACACTATGGCTGATGCCTTAATGAAATATGAAACCATCGACAAGTATCAAATTGATGATTTAATGGCACGTATACCGGTCAGAGACCCGCAAGGCTGGGATGACACACCTTCTTCGCCGGGCGGTATTAAATCTGATGATGCTAAAGATAGCAAAACCTCTGAAAAATCAATCGGTGAAACAGCCAGACAAAACTAATCCCTGGTTGTGTCAATCCTAAAAGAAGGAGAGATAGGTATCTCTCCTTTTTTTTGAATCAGTTAAAGTCAAATCTAAATTAAATATCTGCGTAAGTCATCCAGATAACAGGAACTAAAATCATGACAAAAAAATATTTCGGAACGGATGGAATCCGAGGAAAAGTAGGTGAACCACCGATTACGGCGGATTTTTTATTAAAACTCGGTTGGGCGGCGGGACGTGTGTTCGCCAATAAAGGTGAGAGTTTCGTTTTAGTCGGTAAAGATACCCGTATTTCTGGCTATATGTTTGAGTCGGCACTGGAAGCGGGATTAACCGCCGCCGGCATGGGTACGCACTTACTTGGGCCTATGCCTACGCCAGGCATTGCTTATTTGACAAGAACGCTGAGAGCTCAGGCGGGTATTGTTATTAGCGCATCTCACAATCCGTATTATGACAACGGCATTAAATTTTTTTCAAAGCAGGGCACAAAGCTCCCTGATGAAATAGAACACGAAATAGAATATTATCTCGATTCGCCTATTACGACGGTAGAGTCTTCAAAACTGGGTAAAGCCAAGCGCTTATCAGACGCTGCTGGCCGGTACATCGAATTTTGTAAAGCCAGTGTGCCTGCGACAATAGACTTCTTCGGCATGAAGCTTGTGGTCGATTGTGCGCACGGTGCAACCTATCACATTGCACCACACGTATTCAGTGAAGTGGGGGCGGAAGTTATCACTATTGGTGCCGAACCCAATGGCATCAACATCAATGATAACTGCGGTGCAACGCAACCGGCTAAGCTGGCTGCTGCCGTATTAGCGCATCAGGCCGACCTGGGCATTGCGCTGGATGGTGATGGCGACCGTTTAATTATGGTCGATCATAAGGGCGAAATCGTTGATGGTGACGAGCTGATTTATATTATTGCCAAAGCGAGACTCGATGCTGGCCAGATGACAGGCCCTGTAGT
>NZ_FUKJ01000441.1 GCF_900163745.1 Crenothrix polyspora | reverse complement strand
GCGCGGAAATGAAATGGCTTTAACGGATAAGCAAGCGGCTCCGTTTGTACCGGCTGGAACTGCAGATATTCGCTATGTTTTAGGAACTACTGTTCCTGATAACTGGAAGCCTTTTGTACCGGTTCATGTCAATGGCAGCGATACAGAAATACGTTTTCAACGGGCACGTATGCCGGGAGCCAAGCCACCATTTGGAGTTTTATTGAAAGAACAGGCTGCCCCCTATTTTATTAACGAAGAGGAAATTCCACGTTCAGGCGTAATTGTAACCCGTTCTTTTCAGCGAACCAGATGGTTAAACGGTAAAACCTTTTTATGGATTGGAAGAACAAAAGAGGCGGGTAAAGGCGAAGGCTGGAGCAATCTTAAATTCGATCAGATAGAAGATATCGGCATCATTGAATAGGTTTGATAAGTGTTATCAATTACTTATCGAGGTAGGCTAGCCGTAAGATTCCTTCTTAGTGCGACGTCAAGTCGTATAACTAGGGCCTGTTGCCGTTTCGTTATAACGCATTGAAATAAAAAATATTTTTCAAAAGCCATATTCTTGAAAAAAATCATAAAATCAAAAACTTATTTTGAAACGGCAACAGCCCCTAGTACTCGTCACATTTATTCTGTCGGATAAATCGAAACAGACAACGGCAAGAGATCATGGTACAGTTCAAAAATACCAAACCTTTACAATAAGTTAGATTTAAATTGACATTTTAAGTTCATTTTAAGGTCTTTAAAGCAAATTGTTTGTAAGAATATACCTGATGATGGGAAGTAAAGCTTTCTTTACGTGCGATTGTAAATAACCTTAAACACAGGTCTATTTCACACAATTGGTAAGTCAAATGGATAAAGAAATAGAAAGTAAAAATACTTCTGCCCAATTCCTTAAAACAGATGCGGGAAAAACAAAATCCAATGCGATCGAAACGCCCTCAATTACCTTGCCTAAAGGTGGGGGTGCCCTAAAAGGCATTGATGAGAAATTTTCTGTCAATGCCGTAAACGGTACCGCTTCTTTTTCCATACCGCTTCCTTTCTCACCGACTCGCGGTGCTTCACCGACATTAGTTTTATCCTATAACTCCGGATCTGGAAACGGCGTTTTTGGGTTAGGGTGGAATTTAGGCTTACCTTCTATAAAACGTAAAACTGACAAAAGGCTGCCGCAATATTTTGACGGTGTGGATTCGGACATCTTTTTGTTCTCTGAATCCGAAGACTTGGTACCCGAATTCAAAAAAAAGGTGGATGGCCGTTTTAGTAAGGATTCGGACGGCAATTATATTATCAAAGAAACAGATTCAGTTGATGGTTTATATACCATACGTTTTTACAAACCGAGAATTGAGGGTTTATTTGCCCGTATAGAAAGATGGACTCACAAGACATCCGGTGTAATTAGATGGCGGGTGATGACCAAAGACAATGTCACCACGCTTTTCGGTTGGAGCAGCGATTCGATTATCGTTGATCCTAATGATGCCCATAAAATATTTGAATGGTTGCCTGAGTTTGTTTTTGATGACAAAGGCAATTGTTCTCAATACCTTTATAAAAAAGAGGACAATAAAGGCTTTAACCCGTCCCTACTGCATAACAAAAACCGTGAAGTCAATGGGGAACTCAACTATACCAATTTATATTTAGAAAAAGTGCTGTACGGTAATAAAACACCTTACAAGCATTTTAATGACGATTATACCAATACTAGCGTTTATCTGTTCCAGACGGTATTTGATTACGGAGAGTACGACACTAACGCACCGTATGCCAAAACAAAGGATTGGGATTTTAGGCGAGATCCATTTTCCGAGTACAAATCTGGTTTTGAAATAAGAACAACCCGACTTTGCAAAAGGGTACTACTGTTTCATTATTTTACTGAGCTGCCAGGCGGGTCTGCCTTGGTAAAATCGCTCAATTTTGAATATGACACATCCACTGAACAAGACTTTACATTCCTGAAATCCATCACTGCGTTTGGGTATATCAAAAATCCAGATGGCACTTACACTTCAAAAAATCTTCCCGCCACTGAATTTGAATACCAACATCACGCTTGGAATAAAGAGGTCAAAATCATTTCCTCAGAAGATTTGGTACACGATCCAGTGGGTCTTGACGAATCAAATTATCAGTTCGTTGATTTATTTAATGAAGGGCTTGCTGGCATATTGACCGAACAAGCTGGCGGCTGGTATTACAAATACAATTTAGGCAAAGGCAAGTTTGAACGGGCAAAGTTAGTATCGCCCAAACCTTCTTTTGTTGGCTTAGGCTCCCAGTTGCAATTAGTGGATTTGGATGCAGATGGCGGCAAGCAGCTGGTTAATCTTAATAGCCAACCAAAAGGTTATTTCGAATTAAGCGACGAAGAGCAATGGCAAGCTTTTCGTACGTTTGAGCAGCTGCCCAATATTGACATGGGCGATGCCAATACCCGTATGCTGGATCTGAATGGTGATGGCAAACCAGAAGTTTTAATGACTGAAGATCAGGTATTTACTTGGTATGAGTCTATTGGGAGAAAAGGCTATAAGGCCGCCAATAGGACGGTAAAACCTATCGATGAAGAAAAAGGGCCGCATATTGTCTTTGCCGATGCCAAACAAACCATTTTCCTGGCCGATATGTCGGGTGATGGCTTAATAGATATTGTCCGAATCCGTAATGGTGAAGTTTGCTACTGGCCTAATCTGGGTTATGGGCAATTCGGGCACAAAGTCGGAATGGATAATGCACCGGTATTTGATCATCCTGATGCCTTTAATCCGGCATATTTGCGTTTGGCGGATATAGACGGTTCCGGTACGACTGACATCATTTATCTGGGCAAGAATAAATTCAGTTGTTGGTTGAATTTAAGTGGTAACGCATTTAGCGCCATACCCTTTGAAATAGAGAGTTTTCCTGACATACACAATCAGGCAAAAATTACGGTAACTGACTTGTTAGGCAATGGCGTTGCGTGCATTGTTTGGTCTAGTCCTTTAGCCAAAGATACCCAGTCGCCCTTGAGGTACATTGACCTAATGGATAGTAAAAAGCCCCACATTATGGTTTTTTACAAAAATAACCTGGGGAAAGAAGTTTCACTGAAATATACCGCTTCAACTGAGTTTTACATAGAGGACAAAAAGGCTGGCACTCCCTGGGTCACTAAGTTGCATTTTCCGGTGCATTGTGTTTCTAAAACGGAAACCCGTGACGTTATCTCTGGTTACCGTTTTGTCAGTACCTATAAATACCATCATGGTTATTACGATCATGCCGAACGGGAGTTCAGGGGCTTTGGCAGGGTGGAACAAACCGATGCAGAACATTTTGACCATTGGGTAAAAGGCGCTGCGACCAATATTGTCGAGAAACCCCTGCATCAAGAGCCCGTTGTTACTCTATCCTGGTCTCATACCGGTGCATTTTTGAGCCAAGAAAAAATACTCAGTCAATTTGCCCATGAATACTGGCATGAAGAAATGCAGCGGCAGGGATTTGCCGTGGTTAACCATGAAACCCCATTGCCCGATGCAAGATTGGTTGCAGCCCCCGGTTTAGACCCATCACTTATAGACCATCTCAGTTTTGAGGAATGGCAACAGGCCTTGCGTGCCTGCAAAGGTATGGGGCTACGTTCTGAAGTGTTCGCCAAAGATGCACCGGAGAACGCAACACCCGAACAGCGTCAAAAACAGTTAACGCCGTATTCTGTTGCAACGCACAACTGTGTTATTGAGCTGTTACAACCTAAAGGCCAAAACCAACACGCCATTTTTGTCGTAAAAGAAAGCGAGGCGATTAATTATAGTTACGAGCGTAACATGGCAGACCCACGTATTGCCCATACCTTTAATATCAAGCTGGATGAGTATGGCAATGTCCTGGAATCTGCCTCCGTGGTTTATCCAAGGTTGAAAGCGGATGTTTCTTTACCACCAGAAACCCAGGCGACGCAAGGTAAGGCGCTGATTACCTATACCCAGAATCAATTTACCAATGATATTAACACTGGCGACACTTATCGTGTCAGGCTTCCATCAGAGACGGTTACTTACGAATTGAAAGGGGTGGCTAAATCGAAACCTCTCTATGCAATCAGTGATTTTGAAAGCGTTCTGTCTGCTGCTACTGAAGTGGAATATCACCAAATTGATTCGAATCCACCTTCGGGTACACCGCAAAAACGTGTAATTGAACACATCCGCACACTTTATCGCGGCAATAACTTAACTGCGCCATTACCCTTGCATCGTCTGGAATCGCTGGCGTTACCGTTTGAAAGCTATCAATTGGCGTATACACCCACTCTTATAACCGACATATTTGCCGACAAGGTTGATGCATCGTTGATGTTGAAAGGCAAGTTTACTCAGTTTGCCGGTGATGGTAACTGGTGGATTCGTTCAGGGACTACGCAATATGTTGAATCAGCTGAAAATGGGCTTAATGCACAAAACCGTTTTTATGTTCCCATTTCTTATACTGACCCTTACGGCGCTAAGACCAAAGTCAAATACTACGGTAATTACTTTTTGTTCATTGAGGAAACGGAAGATGCGTTAGGCAATAAGCAACAGGTAGAGTTGTTTAATTTCCGTACCCTTGCACCGAAAAGAATGAAGGATGCCAATGGCAATCTTTCAGAAGTGATGGTGGATGAGCTGGGTCTGGTTAAAGCATTAGCAGTTATGGGTAAGGGCAATGAGGCTGATGATTTGCTTGGCTTGAATGAGTTTGCATCGGTTGCTGAGCATACCTTGGTTAATGACTTTTTTCATGCACCGGTATCTGATGTGTTGGTGACGCATGGCAAGGACTTGTTACAACACGCCACCGCCCGTTTTGTTTATGATTTTGATGCGTATAAAACTTCCGGTAAACCGGCTGTTGTTGCCTCTATCCTCAGGGAGGAACACTATCAAAAGAATAATAATTCCCCCGTACAAATCAGTCTTGAATATTCCAACGGCCTTGGCCAGGTGGTGATGAAAAAGGCGCAAGCTGAACCTGGCAAGGCCAAGCAGGTTACGGTCAATGCCGATGACAGCATTAGCATTACCGAAGTCGACACGTCAGCACAAACCCCTGAACAATTGCGTTGGCTAGGCAGTGGAAGAACTGTACTTAACAATAAGGGGAATCCGGTTAAGCAATATGAGCCGTATTTCTCAGTTACACACCAATTTGAAGACTTAAAAGAACTGGTCGAAACTGGCGTAACGCCATTGATGTATTACGATGCACTTGGACGATTGGTTATAACCGAACTACCGGATGGCACGTTATCCCGCACCGAATTTGATTCGTGGAAACAGTCAAATTTTGACCCTAACGATACTGTTTTAGAATCCGATTGGTACAAGAACCGTACTAACCATCTGATAGATGCCGAGCTGATTGCGGCAGGCAAAGACCCCGATAAGGAAAAATTTGCCGCCGACCAAGCCGCCAAGCACGCCAATACACCCGTCGTACAACATTTCGATACATTAGGACGGCCTGTCTTATCAATTGAACATAACCGCAGCGTCTCTAATGGCGCTGATGAGTTTTATGCGACAACGGTCAGTTTGGACATTGAAGGCAACTTACGCAAGGTGACCGATGTGCGTAGCAATGTGGTGATGCAGTACAAATACGACATGCTGGGCAATAAGGTGTACCAAAAGAGCATGGATGCCGGACAGCGCTGGTTGCTGATCAATATTCTGGGCAATCCGTTGCGTACCTGGGATGAGCGCAACCACGAATTCCAATATTTTTACGATATTTTGCATCGCCCTATACACAGCAAGGTGATTGGTGGCGATGGTGGTACGGTTTTCAACCATATTTTTGAGCGGATTTTTTATGGGGAAGATGAACCTGATCCGGAATCAAAAAACCTCCGAGGTCGCATTGTCAAACATTACGATACTGGTGGTTTGATTCATACACCTGCTTACGATTTTAAAGGGAATCCGCCTGCCACAACGCGCAAGTTGTTTAAGGATTACAAGGGTGTTGCCAATTGGCTGGATGCCAATTTGGTTAATGACTTGGAAGTCGATAACTTTACGTTTGCGACTGAAATCGATGCGTTGGGTAGGATCACCCGTCAGGTTGCACCTGATGGCAGTGTTATTACGCCTGCTTACAATGAAGCAGGCTTGTTGAATGCTGAAACGGTAAAGCATCCGAATCTGGCCAGCGCCACTTTTTATATAAAAGATATTGATTACAACGAGAAAGGCCAGCGTAATAAGATTATTTATGGCAACGATGTTGTCAGCGAATTTACTTACGACAAGGAGACTTTCCGGCTTAACCGGTTAGAAACTAAACGGCAAAATAATGATCCGCTGCAGGATTGGCATTATACGTTTGATCCAGTAGGCAATATTACCCATATTGAAGACAAAAACATCCCTGTGGTGTTTTTTAATAACCAAAAAATCGAAGGTATTTCGCAATATACATACGATGCGCTCTATCGCTTGGTGGCTGCTACCGGGCGTGAGAATGCCCAGCCTTTGTCATTTGGCGCTGAAGATAACTGGAATGATGCCGCTTATATGCAGCAGTTAAATCCTGGTGACCCCATGGCGATGCGTAATTACACGCAAAGCTATCAGTATGATGCGGTTGGTAATATTTTGCAGATGAAGCATCAGGCTTCTGGTAATGCCTGGAACCGCAATTATAGCTATCAAGCCAGCAATAACCGTCTCATTAACACGCAAGTTGGCGTGAATACCTATTCCTATCCGCACCATGCCCAGCATGGGTTTATGACGGGTATGCCGCATTTGCAGGATATTGGCTGGAA
>NZ_FUKJ01000447.1 GCF_900163745.1 Crenothrix polyspora | reverse complement strand
GTCTGCTTCGAGCTGGATATAGTCCTGGAAGCTCAGCGTGACCTGCCGTTGTGCAAAAGGCGGTTTCCGTTTGGCTTCACCGGCCGATATGTATTCACCTGTAAGTATCATAAAAGACTGCTATTGTTTGGCTCGATGCCGCTTAGACAGTTATATCGCTAATTTTATCTAGGGATGGTGCGAATATTTACCTTTCTGATGACGCTTACTTGTGGATTTCAGCGTATAAAGCGCGGTATTCATCACTTAGCTTATGCGTGGGGACATAATGCACCAGCGGCTGTGAGACAGAATGGGATTCCCTGACTTTTACCGATGGAGAAATCATCGCTTCCAGCACCGGCAAACCTTCAGCGATCAACTCGCTAACCAGTTGCTGCGGCAAATTGGCCTGTCTTTGAAACTGGTTAACAATAATGCCTTCAATTTCAAGTTGTTGATTGTGATCGGCTTTAACCTCTTTAACAGTTTGCATAAGCCGGTACAAAGCTTCTCTGGAAAACGAATCACAATCAAAAGGAATCAAACATTTGTTCGCAGCAATTAAGGCGGATTGGCTGTAGAAGTTAAGAACCGGTGGCGTGTCAATGTAGATAGCATCAAAGCCGGTTAATTTATCCAAAGCCTCTTTCAGTTTAAAAATCTTAAAGCGAGATTCCAACCGGCCTTGTAAAGGCTCCAGTTCTGGATGTGAAGGCACGACAAACAAATTAGGGTAGGCTGTTTCGTGGATGGCGCTTTCCAGGCCGGAATTATTATTGCCACCAAACAGCGACAAACTCAGGCTGTCCTTAAAAAAGGCGGCAATGGTTCTGTCGCTGTCTTCAACTTTTTTGCCCAGCAGGTAATGCGTTGAATTACCTTGGATATCAAGGTCGATCACCAAGGTACGCTTGCCCTCAACAGCACTGATGGCGGCTAAATTACAGGTAATGGTAGATTTTCCGACACCGCCTTTTTGATTGAATATAACCCTGCGCATGCTATTTCCCGTGAAATCAAATAGATAAATTGTTTATTATAAAGCTTGTAAGGGTTAGATCAAATGCGTATAAAGGTTTTAGCCTGACATTCAGGGCATTCAGGGATTTCACTCGTGGTTTTAAAGGCGATTTCCTTGCCACACCCATCACACACAAACGTGCCTGGCGCAACGATGTCACCGGTATGGTAGTTGTCGGTTTTGGCGAGCAGCCCTAAATGTGCCAGTTCCAGACGGGTTTTATCGGCAAGCCCTAAAAAGGCATCCAGGGTAAAATTCTCCAGTAATTCAATATCAAACTTAAACCATTCGGATAGCGAATCATTGTCTTTTTTGTCAGAAAGGCCATGTGCCGCATTTTCTATATCACGTTTGACAGAAGCCGATACTTTGTCCAATTCTTCGCCGGTTAGTGTTGAAGCTTCCCGAACTTTTTTCTTGGATATTTCCAGCCCATCAGCGACGGAATGCAAAGTATCATCCATGACTTCATAAAGATGCTCCATCAGGTCGGTATAAGCTTCCACTAATTTATTTTTATTCATGACCATACTCCAAAAAATTGCTGCTTTAGATTTAAGCGGCTGTAAGGTATTCTAACGCTTTTGACCGATAAAAGACGAGTAAGATGCAAGAAAATTATCAGCCGCAAGCGATAGAGCAAGACGTACAAAAAGCCTGGGAAGTGTCGGGCGTATTTAATGTCTCTGAATCCTCCAGTCAGGAAAAGTATTACTGCTTATCCATGTTCCCTTACCCCAGCGGCAAATTACACATGGGTCATGTGCGTAATTACACCATTGGCGATGTCATCAGCCGTTATCAGCGCATGTTGGGCAAAAATGTCCTGCAACCGATGGGCTGGGATGCTTTTGGTCTGCCGGCTGAAAATGCTGCCATGCAGCACGGTGTGCATCCTAGCGATTGGACGTACAGCAATATCGATTACATGCGCGACCAGCTCAAGCGTCTGGGTTTTGGCTACGATTGGAACCGGGAACTGGCCACTTGCGACCCTGATTATTTTAAATGGGAGCAATGGTTTTTCCTGCGATTGCTGGACAAAGGCCTGGCTTATAAAAAAACCGCGCCGGTTAACTGGTGTCCCAAAGACATGACCGTACTGGCCAATGAACAGGTCATCGATGGTTGCTGCTGGCGCTGTGATACCAAAGTTGAGCGCAAGGAAATCGCCCAGTGGTTTCTTAAAATTACCGCTTATGCCGATGAGTTACTGCAATCTTTGGATACGCTGGACGGTTGGCCGGAACAGGTTAAAACCATGCAAGCCAACTGGATTGGCCGCTCCGAAGGCGTGGAAATGGATTTTCCCGTTGCTGGGTTGGAACCGGTACGCATCTATACCACCCGCCCTGATACGCTAATGGGTGTGACTTATCTTGCGGTTGCGGCGGAACATCCTCTGGCGCTGAGAGCTGCCGAAAGCAATGCTAATATTCGCGCCTTCATTGATGATTGCAAGATGATGGAAACCTCGGAAGCGGCCATGGAAACCATGGAAAAACGCGGCATAGATTCCGGTATTAAGGCTACCCATCCCATTACCGGCGAGCAAGTTCCGGTCTGGATCGCCAACTTTGTGTTAATGGGCTACGGCACTGGCGCAGTCATGTCTGTACCTGCACACGATCAGCGTGATTATGAATTTGCTGTCAAATACGGCATAGCCATTAAGCAGGTTATTTTTGCAAATGACGGTGTAGGTGATGATTGCACTGAGCATGCTTTTACAGCCAAAGGTATATTAAAAAATTCAGGTCAGTTTGATGGTTTAACATCCGCGCAAGCCTTTACTGCCATTGCTGAAGCGCTGGAAAAAGACGACAAAGGCTTACGTAAAGTCAATTTCCGCTTGCGTGACTGGGGTGTTTCCCGTCAACGTTATTGGGGCGCACCCATTCCTATCATCTATTGTGACGATTGCGGCACAGTACCCGTACCTGAAAAAGATTTACCGGTTATTTTGCCGAAAGATGTGGTGCTGGATGGCTCACAATCGCCATTAGTGGCACATCCAACCTTCTCAAAATGTGCGTGCCCAACATGCGGCAAACCAGCGCGACGCGAAACCGATACCTTCGATACTTTCATGGAATCATCCTGGTATTTTGCTCGCTTTGCCTGTAACAAAGCCGACACCATGCTTGATGCCAAGGCCAGTCATTGGTTACCGGTCGATCATTATATCGGTGGTATTGAACACGCTATTTTGCATCTCCTGTATGCTCGTTTTTATACCAAATTACTGCGTGATGAAGGCTTGGTGACATGCGATGAGCCATTCAAACGCTTGCTAACCCAAGGCATGGTGCTCAAAGATGGCAGCAAGATGTCCAAGTCCAAAGGCAATACCGTCGATCCGCAAAGTTTAATCGAGCAATACGGTGCCGATACCGTGCGCCTGTTCATCATGTTTGCCGCACCGCCTGAGCAATCTTTGGAATGGTCTGACAGCGGCGTGGAAGGTGCGTCCCGCTTTTTGAAACGTTTGTGGCGGCAGGCTTATCTACACATTAGCGCCGGTGGTTGTGCTGTTGTTTTGGATAAGGCAACATTGACCGATGAGCAACGGGCTTTACGTCGCCAGTTGCACCAAACCCTACAGAAAGTCAGTCATGATATGGGCGTGCGTATTATTTTTAACACCGCCATCGCCGCCAACATGGAACTGGTAAATAGCTTAAGCAAATTTACCGATGAATCTGATAACGCTAAAGCGATTCGCCAGGAAATACTGGAAGCGATTGTATTGATGCTATCGCCAATGGTGCCGCATATTTGCCATCAACTTTGGTCAGATTTGGGACATCAAGAGCCTTTACTGACTATGGCATGGCCTAATGTTGATGAATCGGCTTTAGTGCAGGATTTGTTGGAGTTAGTCGTGCAAATCAATGGTAAGTTGCGTAGCAAAGTGTCGGTGTCCGTATCGGCGAGCAAAGATGATATTGAAGCACTGGCTTTGGCCGATGAACAGGTTAAGCGTTTTATCGACAACCAAGCGATTAAAAAAGTCATCATCGTGCCGGGCAAACTGGTTAATATCGTCATATAAATAACTGGAGTGAGTCCTGATGAAAAAATGCAGCGTCCTGATTATGGTGTTGTTGCTAACAGCGTGTGGCTATCATTTGCGCGGTACTTTTGATTTACCTGCAGGGCTTAAAAAAGTGTATCTACAAGGTGGCTCAGCGCCATTGCGTGAACAATTTAGCAAAACTTTGCAAGGGTCATCAGGGCAACTGGTTAATTCTGCTGGTGAGGCAGGCATTACTGTCAGAGTTTTTGACGCTGATATTAAGCAAAGAGGCGTGTCATTGAGTGCGGGAGGCCGGTCTAACGAATTTGAATTGCATTACCGGCTGGAATACGAACTGCGTGATTCAGCCAATAAGGTATTGTTAGCCCGCGAGCCGCTGGACATCCGACGCGAATATTTTAATGATCAGCAGGACATTATTGCCAAGGATAATGAAGAAGGCGTGATTCGTAACGAAATGTACCAGCAGGCAGTGCGCGGCATTCTTAACCGGATGCGTGCTGTATTGGAAACCAAGCCCAAGCCCAAGTTCAAGTAATGCGACTTAAACCGGAACAACTGGCTGCATCGTTGCAAAAGACCTTAGCGCCGGTTTATTTCATCAGTGGCGATGAGCCGTTGCAAATCATCGAAGCCACTGATGCGATTAGAAACGCTGCCAAAAAATCCGGTTTTGCAAATCGTGAAATACTCAGTGCTGAAACGGGTTTTGATTGGAAACAGTTGGCACTGACCGCCGCCGAGCAATCCATTTTTGCCGATAAAAAAATCATCGAGTTAAGATTATCGGGAACAGGCCCTGGTACTGAAGGTGCAAAAGCCCTGGTCAGTTATTGTGCGCATCTGCCCGATGACACGGTGCTAATGATTAGCTGTGGCAAGTTAGCCAGTACCTCGCTCAAATCACGCTGGTTTCAGGCGCTGGATAACATCGGTGTAGTCATGCAGGTTTGGCCGCTGGAAGGCCAATTTTTATTGTCCTGGTTACAGCAACGCTTACAAGTGCGTGGATTGCAGGTGGATCGGGGCAGCATTAAGCTTATCGCTTCACGGGTTGAAGGCAATTTATTGGCGGCCGTGCAAGAGATAGAAAAACTGTACGTGCTGCATGGTATTGGTAATCTCAGTTATCAGCAGGTCAGTGATGCGGTTGCTGATAGCTCACGTTATGATGTGTTCGCATTAGTTTCGGCTGTATTGGAAGCGGATGTCAGCCGACTGTTCAAAATAATAACCAGTTTGAAAGCCGAAGGTATCGCAGCACCCATTGTATTATGGGCTTTAGCGCGTGAGGCCAGAAGCCTAATCAAAATAAAATGGCAACTCTCGCAAGGACAAAGTCGAGACGTTGTTTTTCGGAATAATCAAATTTGGGATAAACGCCAGGCGCTGGTTTCAGCCGCGTTAAATCGGCTGAGTTTTTCTGATTTAAATGCCATCATCGTACTCAGTGCTAGTGCAGACAGGGAAATCAAAGGCCAGCAAGCCGGTGATGCCTGGGCAACACTACGCGCTATTTGTTTGCTGTTTGCTTCTGTAAAACTTCTGTAAACCAAACCACATCTATAGTTCCCTCGCCAGTCGTATTTGATACCTGATATGAATCAATGTCCCCTGGCAAAGCAAAAATCCCATATCAGCAGAGCCAACGGCTACTGTCAATCTTGGATACACACACAAAAAACATTAGCCTGTCAGTTATAATTTATAGTATATTGATTTTGTTAGGTAAAAAAAGATTTTATCTAGCGGGGACAATATGTTGCGTTTGTTTTTTTTACATATTTTTTAAATAAAATTTGCGTTATAAACAATGCGTGCGGTAACGGATTGATAATTAATGGTTTATTTTTTGGCATGGAATATGCTTGGTCAATACGTTGGCCAAAACAAAAAGATATTAATGAGACTTGAAATTAGATCATTGCGCGTAGCGCAACAGATATTTGATGTGGCTTTCTGCTTGAAATCAATAATTAATTAATAACTAACACTGTGTGGGGTAATTGCTATGATAATTAGTGGAACAGATAAAAATGATACATTAGGTAAAACTGCATTAGGTGCAGACACAATGACCGGCAAAAAAGGTGCTGACACCTATTATGTTAATAACATAGGTGATAAGGTTGTCGAAAGTTTAGACCAGGGTATTGACAGGGTCATTAGCTCAATCAGTTATACGCTGGCTAATAATGTAGAAAACCTTGTTTTGACAGGCACTGCAGCAGTGGATGGTACTGGCAATAAGCTCAATAATGTTATTCATGGCAACAGCGGCAACAATAATCTTTTTGGCGGAGCAGGCGGTAGCGATACGCTTTATGGCCTGGCAGGAAGTGACTTTTTGTACGGCCGTGATGGCACTGACAAGCTTATTGGCGGAACAGGTGCTGATGCTTATGTGATTGATGTGGCCACTGACACAATTATAGAACTTCCTAAACAGGGCATAGACAGGGTCTATAGTGCTGTTGATTATACTTTGGGGGCTAATTTAGAAAACCTTGTGCTAAGGCTCAGTGCGATAAATGGCACGGGTAATGAGTTGAATAACCTGTTGGTCGGTAATGCTGGCGCTAACACATTGAATGGCTTGGCGGGTAACGATATACTTTCTGGCAAAGCTGGCAATGATGCACTTAACGGTGGCGACGGCAACGATGTGCTTGATGGCGGCGAAGGTGCTGACATTCTGACTGGGGGGTTAGGCAAAGATACTTATAATCTTGCTGAAACCACCCATTCTGCTGATACCGTGGTGGTTGGATTGAATACTACCCCCCTATTTTTGGATAATTACATCGGCAATACCGATGTTGTTAACGGATTTGTATTGGGTGAAGACAAGCTTGATGCTGCATTTACCACTATTGTTGCTGATGTGGCTACTAAGACTGCGGGCAGTAATAATCCGGGTGACAATGTTGATATAGGTGTTTTTGCGCAGCATACTGTCAGTAAAGGTATTTACACCTTGTATAATGCAGCCGGTACGCTGGTTCCGATTACAACGTTAAATGAAAAGCAGGCTTACGGGTATTTGTTAGAAAACACGCCTTTGAACGGTTCTATAGCAGGTTTTCATGTCAGTAATGCGGCTGGTAAAGTGACTGATACCATCATTATGCAGCACGATCATTCTGCTGCGCCTGTAGTCGAAAATCATATCGCGGTTGATTTGGTGGGTGTTGAGACTATCAACGGCCTTAGTGCTACTGGTGGCGCTGGTGCAGTTTGGATTATTTAATGATTTATTTATTCTAAAATAAAATCGCTGCATTCATTAGAAAGGGCAAGCTAATAGAGCTTGTCCTTTTTTTTGTGCTCTAAAAATGTAACGGATGTGTTTTGAGAAGCAATGCCATGTCTTGTTGCATTGTACCTGTAGGGCATAAATGCGGATAAACTGGTGCCTGCATCAAAAACGTGCTCAAATTATTTCATGCACGCTACCAAGTAAACAAATCTATAATACAACTATGCTGTTTTTCATGGATAATTTTACATACCTGTGATCGAAGCAATTAGTTTGTTACCATTGCCGATAGTGGTTAGAGTGCTTTTGGGTATCAACTATGCTGCTTTCAAGATGAATAGCATTAAATACAGCGTTTTCATATCCTATGAATAACATCAATTTTTAGCGATGGAGTACAAACCTAGGTTTGTACTCCATCGAATATAACTAACTGATACTGAAAACGCTGTAAGTCATTATTAAGTCTGAGCGGCTCACCAGGATTTTCCATTTGTTTATAATTTTAATACTTACCTTTAAAGTGAATTAACGATATGTCGCTAAGAACTGATTTTCGCAAGCTGCTTTCCTTATGGTTAAACTGGATGCTCCGTAGCCCAGTTGTTGTCATTATAATAATGGGACTGCTGACTTTTTTTGCGCTACAGTTTACCGCCAATAATTTAAGTATTAATACCGATACTGCCGAGTTAATTGCGCCCGATGCCCCGTTCCAGCAAAATCGACGCAATTTTGAAAAAGCCTTTTCGCAAGACATGCACACCTTATTGCTGGTCGTGGAATCTGATACGCCAGAGTTGACCAAATCTGCTACCAGGCGGCTGGGGCGATTGCTGAGTACCGATAAAAAGAATATTCAAAGCGTTTATATCCCTAATGATAACGTTTTTTTTCATCAAAATGGTTTGTTGTATCTGGATGCTGAAGATTTACAGACCATTGCCGGTAATTTGTCGCAAGCGCAGCCGTTTATTGGCCGAATTACCCAGGAGCCCAATTTAACGGGCTTTTTTTCTATTTTTGAAGACGCACTCACGTCCACAGATAAGAACCAGGACTTGCCGATTGATTTACCTGCCTTAATCGATAAGGTGTCATTGGTACTGCATAAAGCGATCAATGGCAGTAATGGTTTGTTATCCTGGCAGGAACTGATTGCCGAAAAAAAGCTAAAAACGGCACAGTCAACCAAGGGCTTTATTATTATTTTGCCTAAGTTTGATTACACGCAAATTCGTCCTGCCGAGCTGGCCATTAACTCCATTCGGCAAGCCGTTGCGCAAATTCAGGATGCTAATTTGCCCAACGTAAAAGTGTGGGTTACCGGTGAAGTGGGTCTTGAAGACGACGAACTGTCGGGTATGAGTGCTGGCACGTTTACCGCGAGTATTTTTTCCATTGTACTCGTGTGCGTTATTTTATTGATTGCTTACCGGTCTATTGTGTTTACGGTGGCGACTTTGCTGACCTTGGCCGTGGGTATGGTGTTTTGCGGCGCATTCGCGGCTTTTTCGGTCAAGGAATTGAATTTAATTTCGGTGGCTTTTGCCGTCTCCAATATTGGTCTTGGGGTGGAATATGCCATCCATTTTTGTTTGCGCTACCGTGATAACCTGAATCATCATATTGATCGGGGTAGGGCAATACGCAGTACGCTGGTGTCTACCGGCCCGTCTTTAATGTTGTGTGCAGGCACTACCGCGATTGGTTTATATGCCTTTATTCCGACGGATTATAAAGGGGTTTCTGAGCTGGGTTTGCTGGCAGGTACCAGCCTGTTTATTTGTCTTGCGGTCACTTTAATTGTTTTGCCGGCATTGTTAAAAATTATTCCCATGTCAATGCCAGCCCAATCAACAGCCAATAAAGCCATTGTTGCTACGCTGGCAGAAAAAATTGCCACTTCTACCCTGCATTACGCCAAGCCGATCGTCTTTGTCACTGCCACACTAGCTGTTATATCCATTGCATTGGTGTTTAAAGTCCAGACTGATTTTAATCCGATTAACTTACGCGATCCCAATACTGAATCGGTGATTGCTTTTAAAAGCTTAACCAAGGACAAAGAAACCACGCCAATGACGTTGACGATTCTAGCCAAAGATGAAGCCAAGGCCAAAGCCTTGCAGCAAAAATTGGCAACGGTTGCATCCGTGGATAAAACCATCAGCCTGTTTGATTTTATACCATCCGATCAGGAAGATAAGTTGCTCACCATTGAAGACATGGCGCTGACCTTAGGCACTACGCTGTTCCCGGCACTAAAACCTGATCTCGATCCTATTCCTGGCATTCAGCATTTAATCAAGGCCATCGATACGGTATTGCCCACTAAAACCGATGCCCATGAAATACAGTCCTTAACGGTCTTTAAAAAAGAATTGCAGGATATGTTGATCGAGCTGGAGACGCGCCAGGAACCGAGTCGACGTGATTTTATTGAAAAAGTACAGACGGCTTTGCTAGGCACGTTACCGAATGTCATGAATGATTTGTTTACCAGCTTTAAAGCCAATGAAGTGACGATGAAGGATTTGCCGCTCGATATTAAAGATCGTTGGCTGAGCAAGGAAGGCTGGTATCGTATCCAGATATTTCCTAAAAAAGATTTGAATAATCTGGCTGATCTTCAGGAATTTATCACCGATGTGCAAGCGATAGCCCCTGAAACCACCGATTTGCCGATTATGTATTGGGAATCCATGAAAGAAGTGATTGCCGCTTTTCAGCAAGCGATTGTGATTGCCCTGGTGACCATTGCTTTGCTGTTGTATGTGATTCGGCGCAATGTAATCGATACCTTGCTGGTGATGACACCGTTGTTATTGGCGGGTTTATTAACGATGGCCAGCACGGTGATTACTCACACGCCGATTAACTTTGCTAATATTATTGCCTTGCCGTTATTGTTAGGACTGGGGGTTGATAATGGCATACACATGGTTGAAAAATTGCATCATTCGCTTTCAGATGAACAAAATATTTATCAATCCAGCACTGCCAGGGCAATGTTTTATGGCGCGTTGACGACGGCATCAAGTTTTGCCGGTTTGGCTTTTTCACCGCATCAAGGCATTGCCAGTATGGGGCTGATTATTACTATGGGTATTTTCTGGATTATGGTGTGTACGTTTATTGTGTTGCCAGCATTGAGTAAAGTCGTGTTAAAAAATAAAGTCAGTGCTCAAGCGGTCTATGAAAAATAATAGACTCAAAAAATAGCATCTCATCGGTGAATGAATATAGAGGCGCAAGATGTTGCGTCTCTATTGGGTAACACTTTATTGGAAATTACCTTAGTGGCTATTTCCCCTTCTTTTTTACGATGGAACAATTTGCATGGATTCAATTTTTGAAGTTGCCGTATGCCATTTCTAAAAAAGTCAGTTTGTCCCTGTACTTTGGGAATAGTTGCGATTTTGCTGTGTGACGCTATTCAAGCCAATGAACACAAAGCCTATCTACAATTAAATGCAGGGGCTGCTTTCGTTCCCTCTAGTTTTATACCGATTGGTTCTGCCATATCTTCTACTGGCAGTTTTCAAATCATTAGCACTTCTCGGTACGATCCGAGTTTTGTGACGAGTATTGCTTTGGGGTATCACCTAACTGAACAGTTTCGGTTAGAGGGAGAGTTTGTGTATCAGTCCGATAATTTTACCGCTACAACATCTATACCCCAGTTGAAGATTATGCGGGGTCGGTCAGGTATTATTGATTTGGATCAACCTTTACACGGTGAGCGTACACGTACGGCTTTCTTATTAAACGCATATTATGATTTTAAAAATCAGACACCGTTTACGCCTTTTATTATGGCGGGTGTCGGTGGGTATCATATGCAAATTGAACAAGACGCTTATAGTCTGGTTGGAAAAGGTTTGTATCATTCAGAAAATGATGTCGATTTGGCTTATCAGGTGGGTGCAGGCATTAACTACAAATTTAATGATAGGTTCAGTTTTGATGTGAAATATCGATATTTTAGTGCTGCGGAAGCTCAACTCGATCGACTGACTGAAGTAGACGACCATCAGCTTATGGCGGGTATCCGCATCGGTTTTTAATAAAATTATTATTCACTTTTTTAAGGTTGCCGTATGCCGTTTTTAAAAAAATCAGCTTGTCTTTGTAGTTTGGGAATGGTTACGATTTTGCTGTGTGACGCTATTCAAGCCGATGAGCACAAAGCTTATGTGCAATTGAATGCTGGAGCTGTGTTTGCGCCGACTAATAGCTTCACGCCAGATGCTGCACTGAGTAGTCATGGTTTGCCTAAGATTACATTTGGCTATGATCCAGGTTATGCGACCGGTTTAGCCTTGGGTTATCACTTGGCTGAGCAGTTTCGGCTAGAGGGGGAGTTGATGTATCAAGTCAACGCCTTTGATAATGTATTTGTGGGTTCTTTTGAGAATCACTTAAAGGGCGAGCGCATGAGGGCTGCTGTGCTGCTAAATGCGTATTACGATTTTAAAAATCAGACACCATTTACACCTTATATTACAGCGGGTGTTGGCGGTTATCACGTCGAATTTAAATCTGATAATAATTATGGTTTAAGAAATGATTTCGATGTGGCGTATCAAGTGGGTGCGGGTGTTAATTATAAAATGAGTGATAGATTCAGTTTTGATTTGAAATACCGTTATTTTAGCGGCGCAGATCCGCAACTTAAAAGAATAGACGACCGGTTTGGCAAGTTGTTTGATGTGGGTGATCATCAGCTTATGGTTGGTATTCGCATCGGTTTTTAATTTAGTTGTAACACAGGTTTAGTCGCACAAATGACACGGTTAAGCCTGTAGTTTTACGAGCGAAGTAATGCTCTCGTGTTTATCCTCTCTGTAAATCTATTTCCATTTTTCATCACGCGGGAAAACTACTGTTTTGTATAAAAAATTGGTTGTTGGTCATGTTCCTCAGTAAAAGTGTTTATTTCTACTATAATTTTTTTGAACCTGGGCGTTAAGTTATTTGTTGCTCACGCTTGTTGGAGCAGGTTTATTACCTTGTAGCAAACTAAATAACACTTACCAACTCTTGGGATTTACTTTATGACTTTACTAAAAAAATCAGCTTGTCCCCATACTTTGGGGATGGCTACGCTTTTGTTGTGCGGTGCTGTTTATGCCGATGAACGCAGGGCTTATGTGCAATTTAACGCTGGGGCATCTTTTGCACCTAATTTGAGCTACGATAATTTTGAAGAACGTAGTGAAACTTATGATCCAGGTTTTGGGATAAGTGCGGCTTTGGGTTATCGTTTAGCTGAGCGGTTTCGAATTGAGGGGGAGCTTATGTACCAGTACAATGAGCTTAAGAATCCTTGGCACTATTTTGGTAGTAATAGAGTAGGTAGCTCTCATTACAGTCGTGATAGCGATCGCATGCGTGTGGCATTCCTGGTAAACGGGTATTATGATTTTAAAAATCATACGGCATTTACGCCTTTTATTACAGCAGGGATCGGTGGTTACCATGTTTCAGATTATGGAATTGCCTTTGCGTATCAGGCGGGTGTCGGTGTTAACTACAAGTACAACGACACATTCAGTTTTGATCTGAAATACCGTTATTTCGGTGGTGAGGATCAATATGATTCATTTCTATTGAATAATGATTGGCTTGAAATTGGCGATCATCAGGTGCTGGCTGGCATTCGCATCGGTTTTTAATGGATTAATCGGCGTATCAAATTCGATTACACGGAATAAGGTCTTGTCCTATATCGCGTTTCGATATAGGATGTGCTCATGATTCAATCCTTCAAATGTCCTGACACAGAAAGTTTATTCAAGCGACAACGTGTAACCCGCTTTGTTAACATCGAAGCCGTTGCCCGACGCAAATTAGATCAATTACACGTTGCCGCCACACTGAGTTTTTTACGAATACCACCTGGCAACCATCTGGAAGCCCTAAAAGGTGATCGCGTTGGACAATACAGCATTCGTGTAAACGATCAGTTCCGAGTATGTTTTGTATGGACAGCAGAAGGACCAAAAGATGTTGAGATTGTGGATTACCACTAACGGAGCATGACCATGAACGAAAAACTCAAGCCCATTCACCCAGGCGAACATTTGCGGGAAGATTTCATGAAGCCATTAGGCCTTTCTTCTAATGCACTGGCCAGAGCTTTGGAAGTTACCCCTACGCGCATTAATGATATTGTGCGCGAACGTAGAAGTATCAGTGCCGATACTGCATTGCGGTTAGCTAAATTCTTCGGCACGGATGTGCAAAGCTGGCTAAATCTGCAAAGCCACTATGATATTCAATGCGCGGAAGATGCGGTTGGTTCGGCTATCAATCGTATTCAACCGTGGCAGAGTAGTCGTCAGCAAGAAAACACACTAGCCAAATAACTTTTACGATGCCTTCTTCAACATCCCCATCCCATTAGGCTTCTTAACAATTTGCAGTTGCGCTTTAAAGCGTTTTTGTACGCTTTCCACATGAGAAATCACGCCGACAGTCTTACCGTGTGCATGCAGGCTTTCCAGCGTGCTGATGACGGTGTACAAGGTTTCGGCATCCAGATTGCCAAAGCCTTCGTCGATAAACAAAGAATCCACTGCCTTACCATTGTTGGCCAGTTCGGAAAGACCCAGCGCCAGCGCCAGGCTGACAATAAAACTTTCTCCCCCCGATAAGGTTTTGGGTAAGCGGCGCAGATTGCCTTGATAGGTATCTTCAATTTCCAGCGCCAAGCCTTGTTCGCTGAGTTTTTGCCGTAAATAATAACGTCCGCTGATTTTTTCTAAAACCGTATTAGTCTGTGATAATAGTTTGTCGGTAATTTGTTTTTGTACGCGGCGACGGAAAACCATACCATTTTCGGCATCGATTTGCGCCCTATCGGCGAGTGCTTGTTGCTCGACTTCCTGCTGGTTTTGCAGTTGCACTAAAATCGCATCATATTTTTTCTGTAACTGTGTTTGATCGGCCAATAAGCTTTCTGCACGCTGGGCTTCCAGTGTGGCAATTTTCAGTTTTTCCGAGATACTCCACAGTTGCGCTTTTAATTCTTCCAGACTGAGCGCTGATTCAACAGGGGCGCTTTCAATCGCCAATTGCGCGTGATTTTTCTCCAGTTCCAGGTTTTTTGCGGCGATCTGGTGCGCTAAATCCGTTTGCCGTTGCTCGATTTCTGGCTGTTGTTCTACCAGTTGTAACACCACGTTAACATCATGCACTGTAGTAAATACGGTGGCCTGCATTTTTTCTTTCAGTGCTTGCTGTAAGTGTTGCGTATCGGCATCCTGTTGTGTGAGGTGTTGCTCGGTGTCGGCGATCAGTTTTTGTTTTTCAACCAGTGCCAAGTGCAGACCAACGTTTTCTTCGCCATGTAATTGTTTGCTCAGGCTTTGAATTTGTTGGTCATAATTGTTCGATTCGGTTTGGCAGTTGTTTTGTTTGGTGGCGAGTAAGATAAGATCGTCGGTTAGGTTTTTGTGTTGTAGCCGGAAGCTTTGATAATCCTGACGGCGGCTGTTCAGTCTGTCGAGTAGCTCATCTTCTTTACCAGCGCCGGGTAATTTCTCATTGAGACTGTTAAGTTGCGTGCTGATTTGTTCAGCTAAGGCTTTCTCATCTTGCTGGCATTTTAGGTAAGCATTATCCAATTCGATATGCGTTTTACTGCGTTGTTGTTGATCGCTATCCAACGCTTGGCTGCTGGCTTGCAGATTTTCCAGGCTGGCTTGTGTTTTGCTGATCAGCACCTTGAGTTTTTCGATGGTTTTTTGCGTGCTGCGGAATTCGTTAGCCAGTGTGTCGATATTTTTTAATTGCAGGCTTTCATCGCTGAGTAGTTGCTTCATCAGTCCAACATTAGTGATATCCATATCGTCGCTTGCACTATTGAGGCGATTACTCAGGACGAGCCATTGTGAACGTATCTTTTGTGTTTTCTCGTCTGTGATGCGTTTTTTCTCAGCTGTTTTTTGTGCGACATGGAGTAGGTGCTCTTGCCGGGTAATGGTAGCAGCCAGATTTTGCATCTTCTCCTTTTGATCGAGTAACGCACGTTCGGTATTAGCGGCGGCCGGTGGGCGCGTGGCATAGGGATGGATGTTTGATCCACACAGCGGGCAAGGTTTACCATCGACAAGATGCAGTCTGTCAGAAGCCATTTTTTTCAACAGGCCATTTTGAAAAACCGCTTCTTCCAGTGCCAGCTTAATGTTTTCTTCGAGTTTGAGGTCTTTTCTAAAGACTGCAAGTTGCTGTTGGATAACTTCAACATCATGATTGATTTCTGGTTTTGCTTTTTTAAACAGCCCCAAAAAACCAGTACGTTGTGAGGTATTTAATTTTTGATGATCCAGACCCAGATTAGTGAAGGCCTGATAGGTTCTCACGCGATCCAGTTGGTCTTTGTGTAGCTCTTCAATGTCTTCTAGCGTTCTGCCCTCAGCTAAGGCTTCCAGTTTTTTTTCAGCGCTGGCCAGTTTATGTTTTAAATTGATGATTCTTTTATTATCTTTTTCATGCGTAGCGGTGTTGACTTTTAATGACGAGCTGGCTTGTTTTGAGCCTTTGGTAATCGATTTTTGCTTTTCTTCCAGTTCGGCCAATTCGATTCTCAGGTTTTTTAAGGCGGCGACTTCCGGAAATTGATCCAGCAAGCTGACATCAGTGGCGTGTTCTTCCAGCCAGCTATTAACGATGGTCAGCGTGGCCTGTTTGTCGGCGATTTGTGTTTCCAGGGATTTCCATAAATCGTTCTCAGATAATTTATTGGCGCTAAGCAAGGCAATTTGTGATCTGAGCCGATCTATTGCCTGAAGTTGTTCGGCAAACGATTTGTTGCTTGCAGGCGGGATATTGCCATTGAGAGGTGTCTTTACTGCACTTAATTCTTCTTGCAGAAGTTTTAGCTCGGCCTGATAAGTGTTTAAGGTTGTTTTGCTGTGTTGCAGGGCTTGCTGTTTGTCTTGCAGGGCGGCAATATCATCCTTTAACAGTAACGCTTCTTGCGCCTTACTGAGTTCGGTTACTTTTTTCTGAACGGCTTCGGCTTGTGTGGTCAGCGTTTGTAGGGCTTTTTCTTGCTGAGTAATTTGATTTTGTATTTCGGTGGTTTTTATCAGTGCTTGCTGTTGTTGCGAGAGCTTGCTGTGTTCCAGTTGTAGTTCAGCTTGTTGATCGTTAAAGTCGATCAGGTCGTGGGCGAGGGCTTCTTGTTTTGCAGGTTCCAGCAGCGCGACAGCATTTAAATCCTGTTTTAAGTGCTGCAAGCGTTTTTGTGCTTTAGCCACTTTATCGAGGATGTCATTTTTGTAATCCGTATAAATATCGGTACTGATAATCTTTTCCAGAATATCCATGCGCTCGTTGTCCAGCGCATTGAGGAACGCGGCAAAATCACCTTGTGCCAGCAAGACTGAGCGGGTGAAGTTGCGAAAGTTCATGCCGGTAATTTCGCTGATGCGGGTGCAGACTTGTTGTGCGTTGGTCGCCAGCTCTTCGCCCGTGTCGGTACGGACAAGTTTCATTTCCGATGCTATCAGTTGGTCGGAATTTCCTGTAGCCCGTTTCGCGTGCCAGCTGGTTTGGTATTTTTCGCTGCCCAGGGAAAATTCCAGCACCGAGAAA
>NZ_FUKJ01000451.1 GCF_900163745.1 Crenothrix polyspora | reverse complement strand
TTGCAGGAAATGGTTGCCGAAATGGTCGCTCACGACCTGGATCAAGCCAAGCGCCATAAATTATTGCAAGACCACGGTTTTGAGGTCAGCCATGCACGCGAATAAACAAAGGATTTATATTGCTGGCCATAACGGTATGGTCGGCTCTGCTCTGATACGCCAGTTACAGCACCTTGAAAACATAGAGCTTGTTACTTGCAGCCATCAACAACTCGATCTGACCCGTCAAGCTGACGTTGAAGACTTTTTTCAACAAGAGGCCATCGACCAGGTGTATCGGGCAGCGGCCAAAGTCGGTGGTATTCACGCCAACAATACCTATCCGGCTGAGTTCATCTACGCTAACCTGATGATGGAGTGCAATATCATCCATGCCGCTCATCAAGCTGGCGTGCAGAAGCTGTTGTTTCTTGGCTCGTCTTGTATATATCCAAAATTGGCAGAACAACCTATGCGAGAAGATGCTCTCTTGACGGGAACGCTGGAATCTACCAACGAACCCTATGCTATCGCCAAGATCGCAGGGATCAAGCTGTGTGAATCCTACAACCGGCAATACAGACGCGATTACCGCAGTGTGATGCCCACTAACTTATATGGCCCATATGATAACTTCCATCCTGAAAATAGCCATGTTATCCCGGCTATGATGCGGCGTTTTCATGAAGCTAAATGCCAAAGTGATAAAGAAGTGATCGTTTGGGGAACAGGAATCCCCATGCGCGAATTTCTACATGTTGACGATATGGCCGCCGCCAGCGTGTACGTGATGGAGCTGGATGATGTGACCTATCGACAACATACTGCGCCGATGTTGTCACACATCAATGTCGGTAGTGGTGTAGATTGCACGATCCGTGAACTGGCAGAATCCGTCGCCCGTGCGGTTGGCTTTGAAGGTGAATTGGTGTTCGATGCCAGTAAACCGGACGGCACGCCACGCAAGCTGCTGGATGTTTCCCGCCTGAAAAACTTGGGTTGGCAAGCATCTGTTACATTGGAAAAGGGATTACGTGATACCTATGCGTGGTTTTTGCAAAATGAAAGCCTTTACCGAAAGTAACACTGTAAAGCGGTTTTGCATAAGCAAACCGCCATAAACAGCACGGATTGATTTGACTGTTACTTGGATTTTTTAACTTGATCTGTTTATAGCGCAAGTGTATATTCTTTACTTGGTAAATTCAGATAAGGTTTAGGTATGCAACAAAATACATTTAGCAATGTTCGAACACATTTTAAAGATGCTTGTGATCAGGTTGTTAATGACCAGGATATTCTTTTAGTCACACGGCGTGATGCAGATAATATTATTATGATGCCGCAATCGCTCTTCGATGCTTGGCAGGAAACTGTTTACTTATTAAAATCCCCTGCAAATGCGGCTGCGCTTGCTAAATCTATAGCGCAACACCGAGACAGCCAAGTGTTTGAGAGGGAACTGTTCGATGCTGAGGAAGATTGAATGGACACACGCCGCTTGGCAAGAGTATGTTTATTGGCAAACTCAAGATAAAAAGACCTTACAACGTATCAATAAACTTATCGATGCCAGCATCAAAAATCCCTTTGAAGGCATAGGCAAACCTGAGATGCTCAGGGAAAATCTAAGTGGCTATTGGTCT
>NZ_FUKJ01000452.1 GCF_900163745.1 Crenothrix polyspora | reverse complement strand
TGATGACAGCAAGACGCTGAAAATATTTATGGCTCCAGAATTTTATTTTCGAGGTCGTTATGGAGCTTATCCGCCTGAAATTGTTGCACAAATTTTGCCGTTATTGCGAGGTGGCGGTAATGGCAGCGATAGTCCTGTTTTTAAAGACTGGCTTTTTATTTTCGGCACAGCCATTTCCGCCTCCATTGATGCAAGACATCATTGTTACACTTGCAAAAGTGCCCAGCATATCGTTTTTAAGCGTGACCCATTAGATCGCAGCAAAACCATTGTTGAGTGTTCAAAAGGAGCGACGCATGATGTTCAAGAGGGAATATTTGGTGCAACCATTGACAATGTGGCGCTTATTCAAAAAGGTAAGCAAGATTATCTGGTCGCTAAGGAATATATGTCAGGCATCGATTTTCGTAATTCTGGCTCTGGAGCTTATGTAAAAATGATGAATGCTGGGGTTCGGGAAAAATTTGAGCCTATCGCAACGGAGGGTTCTGTGGTGAGTCGTTTTGCCTCCAAGTTTGACGATGAACGTATGGGCGGTAGCGTGTTTAATATTGATGGCATTACATTTGGCATGGAAATTTGTCTGGATCATGAGGAAAATAAACTGGCAGGGGTCGGTAATCTACAGATTTTGCTGATTCCTTCAGCAGGTATGGATATAAAACGTGTTAGAACTATTAGCAATGGCGTAACATTCAATGTTGATGGGGGGCGAGCAAATGGCCATGTTTACGTCAGTAGTGTACCGGGTGTTTGGAAAACCGCCAGGTCTTTTGCCTTAAGCGGTGTGCTGGGAAATATCGAAATATTTGATTCATTGATGATCCCTTATATTTAATCCGAGTTCGAGATAAGACGCGACTGCTACATTAAGAAAAATCAAGAATTAGACGAAAACCAGAAAAAACAAAATCGGTCATAGGACAGTGAACGCATTTTTGTTGAACATGCTATTGGTGAAAAAACCATACCGAGTTTTGGCTGATCGCCTCAGAACTCATGATGTTAAATTGTAATAATGACATTTTATGACTCTGTGTTGGATTTTGTATTGTATAAATAATTTTCTAAATACTAAAATGTTTTGATATTAACCGAATCTGTAACAGGAAAACTAAGGAGAAAGTCATGGCTAAAGCGAGCAGTCAAAAATTTATAGCCCGTAATAGGGCACCCAGAGTACAAATTGAATACGATGTTGAACTTTACGGTGCTGAAAAAAAAATCCAATTGCCCTTTGTTATGGGGGTCATGGCAGATTTATCCGGCAAACCAGCTGAAGCTTTACCCGGTGTAGCAGACCGTAGTTTTTTGGAAATTGATGTTGATAATTTTGATGACCGTTTAAAAGCAATGAAACCACGGGTGGCTTTTCAAGTGCCTAACGTGCTAACCGGCGAAGGTAATTTGAATGTGGATATTACCTTTGAAAGCATGGACGATTTTTCACCGGCGGCTGTTGCCAGCAAAGTGGATGGCTTGAGCCAATTGCTTAAAGCCCGTACTCAATTGTCTAATTTATTAACTTACATGGATGGTAAAAGCGGT
>NZ_FUKJ01000453.1 GCF_900163745.1 Crenothrix polyspora | reverse complement strand
GCAATTTCTTTATCTTGTCAAACTTTATTTTTAAAAAATCAAAAAAATTTCAATCACTTCTTTTATTTGTCCTCAATCAAATACATATCTTGCAGCAATGTTCTTTCTCCAGGCGTAAGGCTAACACGGACATATTTTTTCTGGGTATCTTGATCATTTTCTTCAGCACTCGCCACAGCCACAGCTTCAGCCCCTTGTCTACGATCACACTGGCGTCGATCCCCATCATCTCTTTCTGCGCTACGCCGAGGCACAGATAATCTACGCAAATTAGATCTTCCTTCAACTATATTCATTACCAACCACCTTAATAGAATTAATATATTTACAACACTACCCAACATGGTAAAAAACATTCTTATAAAATACAACGTTCAACGCAAACTTTTATTTAAGACAAATGTATCAAAATGCCTATTAGCGTGAAAAAAACCAGACAAGAATGCTCTCCAAACACTAAATCCTCTGTTAAAACAATACCTCAATCGGCAAGCCATCCATTATTTTTTGTTTTACAGGCTTGATAAATTCTAGCTGAACCATAATTTCGTGATTTCCAGCATCAGGTAAAGTTAATTTATCGAATGCCTCAGATTTTGCCACCTTAAATGACTTAACCACTTTTGCCGGCACTCTTTCGCCATCAGCAAATACAATTTTCGCTACTTGACCCACCTTAGTATAGTTAATGTCTTCGGATGGCAAATAGGCGCTGATATATGCTTTTTCATTTTTTGTCACGGTAAAGACAAGATCTCCTCTGGAAACATAACCACCTTCCACAACAAAAATCTCAGATACGCTACCCAGTATGGGCGAAAAAACTGATAATGCCTTAACCTGTAACTCAAGTTTTTTTCTTTCCAAGGCCAACTCCTTAATACGCAAGTCTTCCTGACTTTCTACGGCTGATTGCATCATCAATGCACTATCCTTAGCCCTTGACATTGACGCATCCAAATCGACGAGATGCGCCAAAGCCTGTTCATATTGAAAGGTAGCAAACTTAACTTCCACATCAGCCGCCGCACCACGATTGAACAACTGAACGACCTCATCCAGCCTCTTTTTCAGATAATTTTTCTGTCTAATTGCAAAATCAAGATTAGCCCGCGTTACCGATGCGGCGTTTTTCATACCCCTACCCACAGGGTTATTGCGCAAATAATCCAACTCGGATTTAAGTAAACTTTCTTTTTTTTTCAACTCAGGCCGCTCAAGCTTACACAAAAACTCACCTGCTTTAATGCGCTGCCCTACTGTAACCGATATTTTACCTATATAACCATCTTCATTGGCTCGAATTTCAACTTGCGGCAAAGCGATGTAGCCCGATACGCGTACAGTCAAGACATGCACACCAAACTTAATCAGAAAAAAAATTAACGGACTACAAACAACCAGCAACAACAAATACCAATGCCATGGTGTTAACTTTATTTTTTCTCCGACACGAACTGCATCTGAATGATCAAGATCGTATTCGCCCATACCTTGCTCTTGCCTATCGAATCTCATTTTCATATTAAAACATCCTTTAATAAAACGATGACTTACATAACAAGCCCTAAAAATGCTTGCGCCCTTGAATGTCAGCAACTGCTTTGAAAAACCAATTCTTTGAACGACCGCCGATCAAAAAACCGTAAAATTAAAATCTTATTTGCTTAACAATGCCAAATATTGCTAACAATCTATCACGACTATTTGTTAACACCAAAGATGAGTTGCAAAATAATTTTCACAAAGTTGTATCCAAAATGATATTTATTAAGAACACGCTGACCATGTACTTTTAAATAAACCAAAAACCACATATTGCGATAAAAACCACATAGGCCTGCCGCTAAAAACAACAAGTTGTCGTTTTTTGCCATTTTTAATATTTTACATAAGAAAAATAAATATCAATTACTTCAATACATTAAAAACAAGCCATCTACAAAATCTGAAAATATGTGGATAACATTTGGATTTAACTACATTAATTACAGCGTTTTTATCATATTTGTTTGATTGCTGAAGCGTTATGCCATAACATACGCCATGAGTCGCTAGACTAAATTCACAAAATAACAAGGGCGTTTTATAATTTTTTTTATGAATAGACTAAGATTGTCCGTATCAAAGTCCGTCAAAGTTAAAATACTCCTGGTGAGTATATGTCTACATGTCCCTGTAGCATTTAGTGACAGCGCTTCTGACGAACAATACCAACAGGCACTGCAACTGGCACGCTCAGGTGACACAACACAAGCACTAGAACAGCTTGAGCAATTGGTAAAAAACAACCCTGAGACCGCTCAATATCAGTACGATTACATCCAAATACTGTCATGGGCAAGTCGTGACGAGGATGTACTTAAACAAGAAGCCGCCATAAACATCGACTACGCGCCGATTTATGTGATGGAAGCCGTCGCCAGATCAGCACGAAATCTTAAAAATTTTCAGCATGCAGAATACCTGTATCGGCATTCCATGTCGTCAATCCCTAATCGCCTTGAATCGCAATTGGGTTTGGCACTGGTCATGGTAGACCAAAAGCAGGCTGACCGCGCCATAACCTTATTAACAAGTCTTGAGCATGCGTATCCACAAAATATTGATGTGCTGATTGCCTTTGCTTATGCTTACGAAATAAAAAAACAGTTTCTACCGGCCATCAAGTATTACGAAAATGTACTCGCTATTCAACCTGGCAACAAAGAAGCGGCACGCGGAATTGTTTTTGATCTAACCGCATCAGGTGCCATTCCATTAGCCTACGAAAAAGCCCAGGCTAATCGAGAATTGTTTACTGAGGAAGAATGGGCGCACTTTGACTGGGACAGCGCAGCCACCCAAATCAGGTGGGGCGAAGTCTCTCCACTGGAAGGCAAACAGCGTTTTGATGAAACCGATACCGCCATCAAAGCCGTTGATGACAATATTGCGTCAGTTAAAACACGGCAGTTGCAAGAACCTGAGGTTTGGGATGCAAGAGCACGTATCGACCACATGGTAGCCCTGCGCCATAGAATCAGAATGTCGGATGTCATTAAAGAATATGATACACTGCAACAGCGTAAGGTCGCCATTCCTGCCTATGGGCGCTCAGCCGTCGCCGATGCTTATTTGTATTTAGAACAGCCCGAAAAAGCCCGCGATCTTTATCTTTCCATCATCAAAGAAAATCCGAAAGATTTTAATGCCCGATCCTCTTTGGTCTATGCGTACCTAGAAGCAGAACAATTTGATGATGCTGATAAACTCGCCAAAGAACTCGCCAAAGAGCAGCCTGAAAAAATACGCTATAAACCTGCGGATGCTCCAGAATACACACGCGGCAACCCTAAAAAAACCCGAACCGAACTAACCGCTGCCGATTTGAGCGCTTATGCTGACAAATTGGATGAAGCTACCGACAAAATTGAAGACTTACATAGCAAAGCCCCATTTAATGCAGATATACACAACGATTTGGCACGCACTTATTACTTTAGGGGCTGGCCACGTAAAGCTGAAAAACATTTCGACATGGCAATGAATGCAGACCCCAAACATTTAGGATTAAAAGTCGGCCACGCAGAAGTCATGCGTGATTTAAAAGCCTACCGAAAAGCTGAAAAAGAAGTCGTGAAACTGGTAAAAGAAGCTCCTGAAGACAAAGGTGTACAAAAACAAAAGCGGCTTTGGGATATTCACAATGGTTGGGAATTTAAATCGTTCAATAGCGGTGGACTGAGTACCAACCCCAAATCGAACACCAACAACAATCCTAAAGGCAGTGAAGACATCAGTACAGATAACTATTTGTATTCCCCACCTATTGATTACAATTTTCGGGTTTTTGCCCATCAAGGCTGGAGTACTGGTTTATTCCCAAGACAATCCATCCAAGGGCTGTCACCATCAGGGCGACCTCTACTCGTGGAGCAACCAGATTTACATGCTTACCTAAGAACTTATGGTTTAGGGTTGGAATACTCAGCCAGAAATTTACTAGCCACCTCTGAAATTCATTACGACAATTTTACCCAGGAACATGCACATGTTGGTGTAGCCTTGGGGCTGAACTATGAATTTGACGACCATTGGAAAATGTCGGCAGGCTTTGATAGCCTGGAAAACAACATATCCTTGCGGGCACTTGCCGCTGGTGTTACAGCCACCTCTGGAAAGCTAAGCGGAACCTACCGTGCGCATGAGTCCAGGCAATTTGACCTAGCGAGCCAATACACCGCTTATTCCGATAACAATGATCGTTTTGAAATCAGCGGCAATTATTTTGAACGTTGGTACAGTGGCCCAAAATACAAATTTGCAACCCGCCTAAATGCGGGTTATTCAAACAATTCAGAAGGCTACACGCCAGACTTGTTTAGCAATGTTGCCTACTTTAATCCTAAAAACGATGCGTCAGTATCATTAACGCTGGACAATGATTACCTGACCTATCGTTATTATGACACCTCATTCCATCAACGACTGGCTTTGTCAGGGGGCAATTACTGGCAAGACGGCTTTGGCTCCAATATAACGGGCAATATTCAATATGAACATATCTGGAAAGCGCTTAACCGTTTTGAGCTGATTTACGGCGCGAGCCATGTCTGGACTGCTTACGATGGAACGCCGACACAGAACTGGATTTTTTACCTGAACACCGATATAAGATTCTGACATGTTTAAAACAATCGCTTTCGTATTGTCACTGCTCTCTAGTTCTGTAGCCTGTGCCTATCAGGATACTTTTATTGCTCTTTGCTATCATGATGTCAGAGACACCTGGAACGACGACCCCACAACAATCAGCGTTGACAACCTCATCAGTCAGCTGTCGTGGATTAAAACCCATAACTTTCACCCTGTCAGCATACAAGATATAGTCGATGCCCGTGATGGTGTTAAACCTTTGCCTGAAAACGCGGTATTACTGACGTTCGATGACGGCTACACCAGCTTTTACACCCGCATTTACCCGACTCTGAAAATGTTCAATTTTCCAGCCGTATACGGACTGGTGACCAGTTGGATGGAAACGCCTAAAGGCCAGATGGTACATTATGGCCACCAGTTAAAACCACGCGATGAATTTATAAGCTGGGAGCAAGCGCGTGAAATGTCCGACTCTGGACTCATCGAAATGGCTTCGCACACCGATGACTTACATCACGGCATCATCAGTAATCCACAAAATAACTCAGAGCCTGCCGCCACCACGCGTATTTACGACCCAGCTAACCAAAGCTACGAATCAGACCGCGCCTTCAGCGCCCGCATTGACGCAGATTTAGAGAAAAGCGCCGATATTTTGTATAAACACCTGGGCAAAAGACCCCGCGCCTTGATCTGGCCGTATGGCAGTTTTAGCCATGAAGCCATCGGCATTGCCCGCGACAATGGCTTTAGCGTCACGATGAGCCTGCAAGATGGCATCAATAATCCTTATGACCTTATTGCCATAAAACGCCATTTAATGGAAGACAACAAGCCCCTGGAGGATTTTGCCTACACGCTGACACATTTTAATGAATCCGAGCCGATCCGCGTCGCTCATGTTGATCTTGATTACATCTATGATGCCGATCCACTGCAAGTAGACCGCAATCTTGGTAAGTTACTGGATCGCATTGAAAAATTACGTATCAACACGGTTTACCTGCAAGCCTACGCTGACCCTGATGGCAATGGCAATGCCGATGCCTTGTACTTCCCTAATCGGCATTTGCCAATGCGTAGCGACCTGTTTAACCGTGTAGCCTGGCAATTAAAAACCCGCGCCAAAGTAAACGTTTATGCCTGGATGCCGGTCTTGGCATTCGCTATCGATGCGCCCGATGACTGGTGGGTACAAGAATTAAAAGACGGCAAAGTGGTTCGGAGCCAAAACAATTACCAGCGCTTATCGCCATTTCACCCAGAAGCTCGTGAATTTATCGCCGAAATTTATGAAGACTTGGCCAAAAATGCCCACTTCTACGGCATACTGTTTCATGATGATGCGATACTGACCGATTTTGAAGATGCCAGTCCCGCTGCACAACTGTACACCAAAGGTTTAAAACCGGAAGAACAGATGGCGGTCAAGATTTCTGCACTGACTGATTTCACTTTATATTTAACAGAGAAAGTGCGTCATTATCGTCCGGAAATTAAAACCGCACGCAACCTGTATGCCAATGTCGCCTTAAATCCGGCCAGCAGTGCTTGGCTTGCACAATCCTTGCCCAATTTTCTGCAACACTACGATTATGTCGCTGTTATGGCCATGCCGCAGATGGAAAGTGCCGAAAATCCCAGCGCATGGCTAAGCACCCTGATTGATAAAATAGCCTTACACCCTCAAGGTCTTAAAAAGACCGTTTTTGAATTACAAGCGGTAGACTGGAAGACCCGACAACAAATTCCAGATGAAGAAGTTTCGACACAAATGGAATTGTTACAAAGACGAAATGCACTTAATTTCGGTTATTACCCCGACAATTTCCTTCTTAACCAGCCTTCACTGACGATGTTAAAAACCATGATGTCGCTGGAAACTCTACCGTTTGGTAATTAGATCATGAACCTGTACGAAATTGTCGCAGATGTCACGTTTACGCCTACGTGGTCTAGTTATTTATCGGCGTTATGGCAAACACTTTTATCTTATTTCAATGCGTTATCAAACGGAATATCTGCCCCAGGTGTCTCCACCCTTGAAAGTTTTTTTAGAGGCTTGATGGATTTCGCCTTCTATTATCCACTGCTTATGGCCTATCTGTGGATTATGGGGGGACTCATTTATTTCTACCGCTGGGAAAGAAAAGCCAATAACAACTCAGTCGAGGAGCTGGAGCTAACAGAGTACCCGCCGGTTTCCATCCTCATACCTTGCCACAACGAAGGCTATGATATCCAGGAAACCATCGAATTTCTATTACAGCAAGATTACCCTGACTTTGAGATCATTGCCATCAATGACGGCAGTACCGATAACACTTTAGAAGTTTTGCTGGGTTTGGCGACAAAACACGAGCGCGTCCGCGTTATTAACCTGGAACAAAACCAGGGCAAAGCCATGGGTTTAAACACGGCGGCGCTGTTTTCAAAAAATGAATTTTTGATCTGTATTGATGGCGATGCCCTACTTGATCCCGGTGCGACTAAACTCATCATGCAGCATTTCTCTTCAGGATCTCGCGTAGCTGCGGTAACCGGCAACCCTAGAATCAGGACACGTTCAACCTTACTTGGCAAAATTCAGGTGGGTGAGTTTTCGGCGATTATCGGCTTAATCAAACGCTGTCAACAAATCTATGGCCGTATTTTTACAGTGTCCGGTGTGGTGTGTGGCTTTCGGAAAGCAGCACTACACCGTGTCGGTTACTGGAGTAACGATATGATCACTGAAGACATTGATATTACCTGTAAGCTACAACTCGACCATTGGGATATTCGCTACGAACCACGTGCCTTGTGCTGGATTTTAATGCCAGAAACTTTAAAAGGCCTGTGGAGTCAACGAAAACGCTGGTCACAGGGTGGTTCAGAAGTTTTGCTTAAACACTGTAAAAAATTGGCAACCTGGAAATCGCGTCGCATGGCGCCGATTTACCTTGAATACCTCATCAGTGTACTTTGGGCGTATGTGATGATGATGTTTTTTATATTGTGGATCATCGACCTGTTTTTTACCTTACCCAAAGGTGTTTTGGTTCCTGGCATGTATCCCACCTGGGGCGGTATGTTACTGGGCTTAACGTGCCTACTTCAGTTTGCAGTCAGCCTGATCATTGATTCGCGTTATGAAAAAGGCATGGGCAAAGAATATTACTGGATTATCTGGTATCCACTTGTTTACTGGGCAGTTAATGTGGGTGTTGCCGTTACCGGCTTATATCTTGCTGTGCGTAAAACATTTTTTACTAAAGGCAAAGCAAAACGCGCTATCTGGACTAGCCCGGATAGGGGGGTTCATTGAAAGAATTAATAATTAACACACCTTCGGTATTAAACCTAAAACAGCGTTCTGCTTCCGGTTTTTTCTCATTTATTTTTTGGCTGCTGTGGTTTTATTTATGGATACCACTGTCGACTTTTTTGGGCTGGTATTTAGGCTTTGACTTAGTGCATTTTCAAATTGTTGAATTGAAGCACAACGCCAAGTTTATCGAGGAAATCTATTTTTTCGCACAGGCACTGACCTTATTTGGTCTATCGTTTGCTATTTGGGTAGCCTATAACTACTATCGCTTTCGAAATATTGAAAGAAGATCACAAGCCTTCCACGTTTCGAGCAAACAACTGGCTGAGCATTATAATGTCAATATATCAAAGCTGATGGAACACCAAACATCAAAGTATGTCAGTGTTAGCTTTGACGAAGACGGTAATATTACCAACCACACGTCGATCAATCTTATGGATAACAAAAAATTTACCGACAGCTTAAAGAAAATACCTACACATCAATAAATTGCACCCGTTGCGTAATACCGCATACTAATGTATAGGGTATGGTATCGGCGCAATTGGCAATTTCTTCAACCGGCAATTCATTTCCCCATAACATGACGGGATCGCCAGGCTTGGCATGGGGTTGACTTGTAAGGTCAACAGTAATCATGTCCATAGACACGCGGCCAATTAACGGGGCGCGTTGGCCATTAACCAATACCGGCGTACCCACTTTGGCATGGCGCGGATAACCGTCACCATAACCAATAGCGACTACACCGACAAGGGTATTTTCTTCACAGTGCCAGCTACCGCCATAGCCTAGCGTCTCACCTTTTTCGATGGGCTTTACTGCGATCAAATGGCTATGCAAACTCATTACCGGCTGCAACCCTAACGACTGCCCTGCCCGATCAGGAAATGGAGAAATACCATACAACATCACCCCTGGCCTTACCCAATCGGCCAAGGCCTCTGGCCAGACCATCAACCCCGCCGAGTTGGCAATGCTGCGGGGCGCGGCATATCCGCTGGTCACTTCATTAAATAAGCGTATTTGTCTTACGGTAAAGTCGTCATTTATATCATCAGCACTGGCAAGATGCGTCATGAGTCCAACAGGTTGCTTTACGATAGCACACTGCTGTAACGCCTGATACACATCAGAAAAAGTGCTCGCCTTAAAACCCAAACGATTCATACCGGTATCCATTTTTAACCACACGGATAGCTGAGCCTGTTCAGGCATCTGTTGTAAAATAGCCAGTTGCTCGACACAATGTACTACCGTAGCCAATTGATAACGCAATATCGCGTCCAGTTCATTTGCCGAACTAAAGCCTTCCAGCACGGTAATCGGCTGCGTGCAGCCTGCTTCACGCAAATAAATCCCTTCATTGACTCTGGCCACGGCAAACGCATCCACATCTGTTAACGCCTTGGCGATACGCAACAATCCATGCCCGTAAGCATTGGCTTTAATAACAGCCATGACTTTGGCAGCAGGCGCACAGGCGCGGACTTTAGCAAGATTATGACGCACAGCATCCAGCCTAAGCACCGCATACCCGCCCACAATCATTCATAATCTCCATTACCACTATACGTCCCCGCGAAATTTTCAAAGCGGGTGTATTGCCCCAAAAATGTTAGCCTGACCGTCCCCAACGGACCATTACGCTGTTTACCGATAATCACTTCGGCGATGCCTTTGTCGGGGCTGTCTTCGTTATAGACTTCATCGCGGTACACAAACACAATTAAATCGGCATCCTGCTCAATAGCGCCAGACTCACGTAAGTCCGACATGACCGGACGTTTGTTGGGGCGTTGTTCAAGATTACGGTTTAACTGGGAAAGTGCCACCACAGGCACATGCAATTCTTTTGCCAACGCCTTTAGGCCGCGCGAAATATCAGAAATCTGCTGTACCCGATTTTCGCCGCTGGAAGGCGATTGCATGAGCTGAAGATAATCCAGCACAATCAATCCCAGTTGGCCATGCTCGCGTGTTAAACGCCGAGCACGCGCACGTACTTCGGTAGGCGTAAGTGCCGCTGTATCATCAATAAACAACTTGGTTTCCGCCAATATATTGATCGCTGAAGTTAAACGCGGCCATTCGTCATCCTCTAGCTTACCGGTTCGGATTCTATGCTGATCTATACGGCCTAAAGAGGACATCATACGCATTGCCAAGGCATCGCCCGGCATTTCCATACTGAACACGGCAACCGGCTTACCACTGCGAATCGCTACATTCTCAGCCATATTCATGGCTATTGTAGTTTTTCCCATCGACGGCCTA
>NZ_FUKJ01000454.1 GCF_900163745.1 Crenothrix polyspora | reverse complement strand
TGCTTGGAAAGCGTTACGTCAAATTATATGCAAATTTGGAATAAGGGGTGCGGAATGTCGGCAGTAGCATTCTGTTTCTGATTGAGGCCGAAAAGGAATTATAAGGTATTACTACTTTGGTTTGTTAAGAAGCTGTTTGGAAATTCCGGTATTGTCCCTCATTTTACTTGATGAGCTAGCAGAAATTCAGGGATTTAACATATCCTTATAGGCGCTTTTTACGCCAATTGAGGATACAGATATGGACTGGGACACACTTTATTGTCCAAACAAAGGCTGTAAATATTACGGAATCCGGTTTGAGCCAGGGAAAATGGTCAAAAACGGCTTCAATCATGGTCAACCACAAGCACTTTGTAAAGGTTGTGGGAGTAGCGTAGTCTTAAGTTATGCTACTGCCTACTATGGCTTGGAAAGCGAACCCGCTATTTTCGAAACTGTTGTGCGTGCTTTAGCTGAAGGAAATTCCATCCGAGCAACAGGCCGCATCTTACAAATTGATAAAGATACGGCGTTGGTGCATAAATCATGGTTGTAACATCATGAAATAAAAAACATTTAAAATTTCAGATTGTTCATTTCTGCTGATTTTTGCGAAAAACGGCGTATTTTGTGCAATAATTCAACTATAACAATATGATTTTTAAAAATATTATTTATGCACCAACGCCATTAAAAGCTTGAGATACTTTGTCTGTACCACAGCCAACAATTGTTGTTCAATATATTTAGGTGAGGTATCTACGGAAGTAAACTATGAATTATAACGTTGCGTTGTTATGTGAAATCACACAATGATCAACAATCCCATTAAAGTCCGCCAATATACACCAACACGAAGGTTACGTAATTGTGCTTTTGAGCATCATCACATAAGGAAAAATCATGTCATTTACACCCTCATTATTACCGAAATTGATTGAAACCGTCACCGAAACCATCATAAAAAATGCCGGTGAAATTACCGCTTTAGACCAAGCTATTGGTGACGGTGACCACGTCACTAATTTACAGCGTGGGCTTACGGCACTAATGGCGCAAAGATCTGAAATCAGTCAGCTAGATTGGCCAGCAGCGTGGCAAAAAATAGGCATGACGGTGATGACGAGTGTGGGTGGTGCATCTGGTTCACTCTATGGCACATTGTTTGTAGCAATGAGCAAAAGCGCCGCCGGCAAAGACTTGAATGTTCAATCAGTTGCAGAAGCTTTTGCACAGGCAGTCGAGGCTGTTAAACACCGGGGCAAATCCGATGTGGGCGAAAAAACCATGCTCGATGTTTTAGTGCCTGTCGCAAAACATTTACAAGATGCTGCTGCGGTATCTTTGCCATTATCTGCACTTTTAGAACAAACCAAGCAGGTGGCAATAACCGGCATGGAATCAACCCGCGACATGCTAGCAACTAAAGGTCGTGCATCATTTCTAGGAGAGCGCACCAGAGGCCATATTGATGCGGGGGCGATGAGCAGTCAACTGGTAATTTGTGCCTTGGTTGATGTCTTGCTGGCGAATTTAACAGCCCCAGCGCAATGAGGCGGTATGTACCGGCGCATCCCATAAGCCAAGCAGCTCATCATCGAGAATAGTCACGGTTACTGAGCAACCTGCCATATCCAGGGACGTGGTGTAATTGCCGACCAAAGAGCGTGCTACGCTAACGCCATGTTGTTGCAAGTATTGGTTGGCAAGATCATAAATTAGATACAATTCCATCAATGGTGTTGCGCCGAAGCCGTTGACATGCAGCAATACCGATTGCCCTTGCTTGAGTTGTAAATCGTCGTTAATGGTTGTCAACAAACGCTCTACAATGTCTGTCGCCGACATTAAAGCCAAGGTTTCACGGCCATGTTCGCCGTGTATGCCGACCCCCATTTCAATTTGATTGTCATCCAAATGGAAAGTCGGCTTGCCCAATGCCGGTACTGTGCAACTGGTAAGCGCAACGCCCATCGATGCCGTGGATTGATTGATACGCTCCCCCAATGCTTTGCAGAAAGCCAAATCCGCGCCATTTTCCGCCGCAGCGCCGAGCATTTTTTCAACAACCAGCGTACCCGCCACGCCGCGCCGCCCTGTACTGTGGGTTTTGGCCAGCGATACAT
>NZ_FUKJ01000455.1 GCF_900163745.1 Crenothrix polyspora | reverse complement strand
GGTTGAAAAACTGCCAGCACAAAAAATATACTGCCACATCCATTCTGTTGCGGCGTTGGGGTATTTTTTGGCCAGGGCATCGGGGAGATAAACCTCTGCTTTGCCGATGCGTTTGTCATCTTCAAACAAGGACTTTCTTTGTTGGAGATGGGTTTGTAACAACGGTGCCGTTATTGAGGGCAGCATGGTTACTCGGTCTTTGTTACCTTTGCCGTCGCGTACTATAATCTCGTAGCGTTCAAAATCAACGTCTTTAACGCGCAGGCGTACGCATTCCATTAAGCGCATGCCTGTACCATACAGCAAATTAGCCATCAACCCATAAGTGCCCGTCATGCGTGCCAGTACTTCGCGCACTTCGGAACGTGTTAATACCACCGGTAGCCGTTGCGGGCGTTTGGCGCGTACTACGTTGTCCAGCCACGGTAAATTGATTGCCAGGACTTCCTTGTACATAAACAAGAGTGCGGATAACGCCTGGTTTTGTGTTGAGGCGGATACTTGTCCTTCTACTGCCAAATGCGTTAAGAATGCTTCTACTTCCGTTGCGCTCATTTCGTTGGGATGGCGTTTGCCGTTGAATAGGATAAAGCGTTTGATCCACTGCAAATATTGCGTTTCTGTGCGGATGCTGTAGTGCTTAACACGCAGGCGGTCACGCACTTGATCCAACAGCTTTGGAGGAGGTGTAATCGGCGTATAATCACTTTGCATAAAAAGGTTGATAACAAAATACAGATGCAATAGTATCATAGTTAAGATGATATTTTACAAGCGATATACACCTATTTTTAAGCATCATCAACTAATGTTATGCCTGTCAGAAATACTAAAACTTCAGCGTATGGCCAAAGGTTCATCCTTGCGTTAGAATGCTGCTTTGCCTAGTTGGAGTAACTAATATGACTCAAGCACTTAACAGCGCAGTTGCAGAAGCGACAAAACTTCCACCCGATGAACAGGATGCTCTCGCTGCAATTCTCATTGAAGAAATTGCATCTGAGAAACGTTGGCTCCAATCGTTTGCAAAATCAGAAAATATTCTTGAAACAATGGCGACCGAAGCTCTTGCTGAATTTAGAGCTGGCAAAACTAAACCAATCGAAGACCTGTGAAGTCGGAAACAACCGAGAAATTTCGGTTATTGTTTGCGGCAGCGCCAAAAGATTGTCAGATTCGTATAAGAGGTGCATACCGTCTTTGGAAAAAGAATCCTTTACATCCCTCGCTTCGGTTCAAAAAAGTTCATCCGTGCTTGCCAATCTATTCGGCGCGTGTTGATCTTGACTGGAGAGCAGTCGGCATACTTGAAGAAAGTACCCTTATCTGGTTTTGGGTGGGGCCTCACCAGCAATATGAAGCGTTGTTAAAGTTGCTGTTAAATCGTTGAGTTGATTAGTGCTTAGCGCATACTTCAAAAAATTCACCTGTTTCATATTTTACAAAAATAGCAAGGTAATATTCACACCTTGGTGATGAAAATTTTTGTAGCTTTGGTGTTTACATTTGTGTAAATTTAGCCTAATGTTTTTGTTGAATATTAAGTTACCCACTCACCTTCCCTCTTTGAAAACCGGGAGATCAGTAGCGCAAGAGAAGCAACACAATCAGAACGAAAAGCATATGAACAAGACTGAAATTGAAGATGACCTGCGGCCAGAATATGACCTAAAAAATTTACAGGTGAGAAAAACTGGAGCTGGACGTAAAAGCTTTGGTGATATGGTTCGTTTAGAACCTGATGTTATTGCCGCATTTCCAGACGCTAAGGTGATTTCCAACAATAAACATACCATCATGAAAGAAGCATCGGTTCAATGAGGATATCCCATTTTGGTAACTCAGGGTTGCGTTTGAGACGTTCCTCAACTGATTTCATAGCCGCTTTTGTGAGCGATATGCCTTTTTCGTAAATTTTGTGGCTGACTTCAACGATGGGGTGTGTTCCACGGCTTTCTCATAAAAAATTAACTTGCCGAAGCACTGATACTAATGTATCAGGACAAT
>NZ_FUKJ01000457.1 GCF_900163745.1 Crenothrix polyspora | reverse complement strand
GTGTAAATATGTGGCGTTACAGTTTAAATAATTTTTTTGTTCAGAGGGTGCGGAATGTCGGCAAAAGTGTCGTATTTTTAAAATGAAGGATGCGAAAACAAACCCCATAAATATCTCTAATTAATTGAATTAAAAATGAAAATAAATAACGGTACACATAATGCTTAATTACCTCATATAAGTTAATTATTGCCGACAGAACGCATTGTTACGTCGGTTTTTAATGCGCTTTGAAGCCTATCAATTTTTTTTAGCTTAGAGGTATAAAAATGAAGTTCATCAATATGGTAGCAGTATCATTTGGCTTTGCACTGTCTTACAGTTATTCAAGCTCACTTCTGGCAACAGAAACCATACCGCAAGAAATTATAGATTTTGCCGAGCAAAACGGACTAGTGCTAGGCAAAGTCGCCCCACAGATAAAAAACAAATATTCATTGGTTGGAAAAACGATTAAGTTGGCCGGTAAGCTGTCGATCTCAGGGAAAGTATCGTACCTAGGGCACAATATTCCTTTTTCTGCACCTGGAGTCAACAGCGGAATTTGGCAGACAAGCTATATTTTTGGCCAAAAGAGGGCGAATGGGACAATACCGTTTAAGCTGAATCACCCAGAAGGCACGTTTGACGGAATAATGACACCCATTAAACCGGATACCTACACATTAAAAATGAATAATCCACACGGCTCGCTGTTATCCAGCCTAGCCTATGCTGGACAAGAATCAGGGACTGGTCTCTGGAAAAATACGAAGTACAGCTACACCGCCGTAGTCACACAAAAAATAGTTAAAGGCGTGGCTAGCCGATATTTTGAAGTAAAAGAACTGGCCAGTTTTAAATTTAATCTTCTGGCTTTATACGGAGCGACGGCAAATTACGCTTATTCTCTTGATTGGCAAACCAAAATGAAGTAATCCAATTTGATGCGCACTAAAAAGAGGTGGTTAAAAATCGCCTCTTCTTTTTTTACAGCAATAACAGCCAACTCAAATACACTCGCAGTGTCTATTCCCACTGAAAAGACGTTAAAGTCGCCTAATCAGCGCAGCATCAATAACACTGATTTATCCCTGCTAGTGCTTTTCCGAGGCATGATTCCCTAAGTAAGAACCCGATACCGCACCAAGTTCGGAAACAACCGGATTGCTCTTGGCAATTTCATAACCCAATACACTGCCTAAAACCCCCCCTGTCAAACCCGGATGTGATTGTGAAGCCTGATATTGCGGATATTGTGGATAATAGGCATGCTGTTGTTGATAACGATAATCCTGGCGACCATGATGTCTGTCACGTTGATTTTTGGCTTCAACAACCGAGCTGCAAAACAGCGTAAGTGCTGTAAGTGAAATTAAAAATAGTTTTTTGTTCATAACCTTGTCTTCCTTAATACGTCATTGTGTAGACCACCAAAATCCAGATTCATCAGTTAAAAGATCTGCCTAAATAATATCCTATCCAAACTGAACAGGAACTTAACAGCCATGCAGATTGCCAATTTTCCATTAATTTACTATAAAAAATAAGCCGTCACTGGCCTAATCTTTGGATTTTACCTATTGATAATTGTAGTTAATTTTCAGAATAATTTTGCCCTACCGCTTATAATTACGCCAATTTCTAGTAAAAAATCATATCTACCGCACATAAATGGAAAATTTTATTCCCGGCCAACGCTGGATTAGCAACACCGAATCGGAACTTGGATTAGGACTTATCCTGGAAGTCAGTTTCAAGCGCGTTACCGTGCTGTACCTGGCCAGTAACGAACAACGGATTTACGCCATCGACAATGCGCCATTATCACGGGTGCGTTTTTCAGCTGGCGATAGTATTGAGTCTTCTGATGAAGAAAAATTCATTATTTCTAGGGTATTAGAGCAGGATGGTTTAATTACCTATATCGGTAAAACCACCGATGGTGTAGACATTCAGCTTGATGAAATTGAATTAAACCACCATATTCAATTTAATAAACCCCAAGATCGCCTGTTTACCGGCCAGATTGATCCTAATAGCTGGTTTCTACTGCGCTATGACACCTGGCGCAGACTGCAAAAACACCAGCAATCGCCTGTAAAAGGCTTGCTGGGTGGCAGAACTTCGCTGATTGCCCACCAGCTGTTTATCGCTCATGAAGCCGCTAACCGCGCCGCACCACGTCTGATGCTTGCTGATGAAGTGGGGCTTGGGAAAACCATTGAAGCGGGATTAATTTTGCATCATCGACTCATACACAGCCTAAGCCAGCGTGTGTTGATTATCGTTCCGGAAAGCTTGTTGCATCAGTGGCTGGTGGAAATGCTCAGACGTTTTAATCTGCGCTTTAGTGTCTTTGATGAAGCCCGCTGCCTTGAAGAGCTGGGTGATAATAACATACTCGCGGGGACGCAAACAGATGAAGATAACGAATACAGCGATGATAATCCGTTTCTAAATGCACAATTAATTTTAGCCAGCCAGGAGTTTTTCGCCGCCTACCCAAAACGCCAGCGACAAGCCATTTTGGCAGGCTGGGATATGGTGATTGTTGACGAAGCCCATCATCTGCAATGGAGTCCACAATCCGCCAGCCCAGAATATGAATTTGTTGAACATCTGGGGCTGATCTCGCCTAGTTTGATTTTGTTGACCGCCACGCCTGAACAACTGGGCAAAGAAAGCCATTTTGCACGCCTGCGCTTGCTCGATTCAGATCGTTTTTACAGCTTTGATGCCTTTATAGAAGAAGAAAAACGCTTTGAACCGGTTGCCAAAGCTACACAATTCCTGCTCGCCGATGAACCGCTCAATAATGACAGCAAGCAACTGCTGGCCGAGTTATTAAAAGATGACAATGTCGCTGGCATCTTAAAAAATCTCGACGATCCTGAAAAATCGGCCAGTGCCCGCGCGACTTTAGTTAATATCCTGCTCGATCATCATGGCACAGGTCGCATTCTGTTTAGAAATTCAAGGCAAACCGTGCAAGGTTTTCCAGAACGTGAGCGTTACGGTTACTCTTTACGTGGCGAAAAAAATATCGACGACCTGCAACTAGACCCGTATTATCAATGGCTGGTTGAGCACGTCAAGCAACTGGCCGGCGAGAAAATATTACTGATTTGCAAACATGCACAAACCGTTATTGATCTGGAACAGACCTTAAGAAATCGTGCCGGTATCGCTTCTGCGGTGTTCCATGAAGGCATGACCATTATCGAACGTGACCGCGCTGCCGCCTATTTTGCCGACCCTGATAGCGCAGCACGCTTGCTCATCTGTTCGGAAATTGGTAGCGAAGGCCGCAATTTTCAATTTGTGCAGCATTTAGTCTTACTGGATTTACCGACTAATCCTGATTTGCTGCAACAACGCATCGGTCGTCTGGATCGTATTGGCCAAAAGCATGTTATCCAGATTCACATTCCCTATTTGCAAAACACCGAACAGGCCGTTCTGTATCGCTGGTATGACGAGGGTTTGGACGCATTTCGCCATAATAGCACCGCCGCACAAGGTGTCGCAGATGTCTTGCACGATGAGTTGTTGACGGTCATACACAGCGATGATCTATTTGAAATTAACGCCTTTATCGACAAAACCCAAGCCCTGCACACGCAAATAGAAGAACAGATGCATCAGGGACGCGATCCTTTATTGGAATTGAATTCCTGCCGTAAGGATGTCGCTGACGATCTTATCGATCAGCTAAAGGCTTACGATCATGAGGGCGCACTGTGGCCGTATATGGAAGAGCTGTTTGAATGTTACGGCGTTGATACCGAATACCATTCACCGGATTGTTTCATTATTCGTCCTGGCGACCATTTACGTGTGGCGCATTTTCCGGAGCTTTCCGAAGACGGCATGACGGTTACCGACAACCGTGCCTGCGCACTGGTACGGGAAGAATTGCAATTTATCACCTGGGAACATCCGTTGGTCACCTCTGCAATGGAACTGGTGTTATCCAGCGAAACCGGCAATGCTGCAATCAGTGTTGTCAGGCATCCACAGCTCAAAGCGGGACAGTTTTTACTGGAATGCTTGTTCATCGTCGAATGCAGTGCGCCTGCCGAATTACAAATCGGGCGCTTTTTGCCGCATACGCCAATCCGGGTGTTAATCGATCAAACCCAGAAAAATGTAAGCGCCACATTTAGCCACGACAGCTTGATGGACACCGGCACAAACTTCGATAAATCACAGATTGTCGCCTTCCTGAACAAACAGCGCACATTAATTGCTGCTATTTTAAATATCGCAGAACAACACGCAAAGACTGACATGCAAAACGTGATTACCGGAGCCACTGATACGATGCTCGCATCACTCAGCGCAGAAATCAAACGCCTGGTCAGGTTGCAAAAAGTTAATCCTTCCATCAAAACCGAAGAAATTGAACAGCTCAAAGATATGACCATGCTGGCGCATGAACATATTCAGGCGGCACGACTGAGACTTGATGCGGTACGTTTTGTTATTACTAGTTGACAAGTAAAATAGAGGTAACTACTCAGCCATCCAAAAGATAGGGTACAGCATTTTTATCTATCCACGGAAAGCACAAAAAACACGGAAAAGTGTGGATATTTTGTCGTAAAAAGAATTATTACCGAAAATTTTTGTGTCTTTTGTGCCGCTTAAAAGCGCCTACTTTTGGTTTCAGTGGACTTTTTTTAATATCTACTGAGTAGTTAAAAATAGAACATGAATTGGATGAATAGTCACAGATAAAAATGAATAAAATCTGTGTGAATCCGTTCAATCAGAACCGTCCGTATTCTATTTTATTGCAGAGTAGCTATCTAAAACCAAGGCGTTTAACCAGAAAAATCAGTGGCATTAAGGTACAATGGCCAGACAGGCCGTGGAATTATGCACAAAAAATTAATACTCAACTTTGGCTTGACTTTTGCATTATTACTTTGGCAACAAAAAAACATAAGTCATTGATTTTATATTAAATCCAAAGCTGTATCGTTTTTATACAATGTAACAAAACTGTAATAAAATCACCTAGTAGAGCATCATTAAAACGAGTAATCCACAGAGTTATCCACATAAATTGTGTATAACTTCATACCGCCTGAACAATAAAGGCCTCTAGGCGATTTATCCACAAAAACCTAACTCGAACCCCACGCAAAATTGGTCATGACCATCACCGCAGACATTATTGGCTACATTGCCGCCAGCCTGACCACGGCATCATTTATACCGCAAGCCATCTTGACCCTCAAAACCAGAGACACCGCCGCGTTATCTTTCAGCATGTACAGCCTGTTTACGCTGGGTGTATTATGTTGGTTAATCTATGGCATTTATCTGTCGAATAAAGTCATCATCTACGCGAATGCAATTACCTTGGTGTTGGCTGTGTCGATACTTTCCTGCAAAATTTACAATATGATCAGTAAAAAAGAATAGCCTTACCCATTAACGCTTTGTTTTATATTAAAAAATTATCAAACCGGAATCGAATACATGTCCCATAAAGTTACCCTGACCCAATTTCTGATTGAACAACAACGCGGCTTGCCAGATGCTTCCGGTACTTTCACATTGCTGCTGAACAATATTGTTACCGCCTGCAAAAAAATATCGCATCTGGTTAATCGCGGCGAATTGATCGGCGTTTTAGGCAGCGCCGAGTCAGAGAATATTCAAGGCGAAATCCAGAAAAAACTCGACATTATCACCAATGACATCATGGTGAATGAGCTGAACTGGACGGGTCACCTGGCTGGCATGGCTTCTGAAGAAATCGATGAACCGATTAAAATTCCTGAGCAATATCCCAAAGGCAAATATTTGGTGCTGTTTGATCCGCTGGATGGCTCATCGAATATTGATGTTAATCTGGCGGTTGGTACCATCTTTTCAATTATACGCTGCCGTGAAGGCGTGCATCCTGAAGTGCAGGATTTCTTGCGTAAAGGCGCAGAGCAAGTCTGTGCTGGGTTTGTACTGTACGGGCCATCGACCATGATGGTGTTAACCACCGGACATGGCGTAAATGCTTTTACCCTCGACCAAGACATCGGTGAATTTATCCTCACCCACTGCAATATGAAAATCCCTGAAGCCACCAGCGAATTTGCCATTAACATGTCCAATCAGCGTTTTTGGGAGCCACCGGTACAACGTTACATTGAAGATTGTGTGCGCGGTACAGACGGTGTCACTGAAAAAAATTACAACATGCGCTGGATTGCTTCTTTGGTGGCGGATGTTTACCGTATTCTTACCCGTGGCGGGGTATTTTTATATCCGCTGGATTGCAAAAATCTAGCCAAACCTGCCAAACTGCGTTTAATGTACGAAGCCAATCCAATGGCGTTTATCATTGAACAAGCTGGCGGACTTTGTTCTACCGGTCGTGAACGCATCATGGATATCAAACCGGAAAGTATACATCAGCGTGTGCCGGTTATTCTAGGTTCTAAAGAGGAAGTTGAACGTATAATGCAGTATCATCAACAAGGTTAGAGGCGAGGTTAGGCCTTTTACTCCGATCCGCGTAAAATGCAGCATCATTTGTTTGTCTGGAGATGACATGAACTTTCATATTGAATACGAACAAGAAATGGATGGCCGTTGGTTAGCAGAAGTTTCAGAGATTCCAGGTGTACTCGCTTATGGCATCACAGCTAACCAAGCGATGGCCAAAGCAGAAGTTTTAGCGCTTCGCGTGCTTGCCGAACGTATTGAAGCAGAGGAAATTCAACCTATACCCATCAACATTAAACTCGTTGCAGCATGAGTCATTAGCCTTCGGCAAAGGCCAAGCGTGTTCTTGCGGCACTGTTTGCCATTGGTTGGAAACTCAAGCGTCAATCTGGTTCACATCGCACCTTATCTCGCAATGATTGGCCTGATTTTGTTTTTGCATTTCATGATAGCGAAGAAATTGGCTCACGCATGCTTGCTCGCATCGCCAAACATACCGGATTAACGCCAGATGATTTATAAAGGAAAAACAGCGCGAAACGCATCACATCGGATGTAAAATCAAGATAGATTGGCTATTGTCGCTACCCGTACATCTTTTCTGTACTTTTTGTGCCGCTTAAAAGCGCCTATTTTTGGTTTCCGTGGACAACACAAACGTCACCCTTAATTTTCCCCTGATCGCAATACCGCAGGCTCACCGGACAACACATGCTTACCGAACCTTTAGAAAATCCCACCTCATTTGAAGACTTACAACTTGTAGAACCCTTGCTGCAAGCGGTTAACAAACTAGGTTATGAGAAACCCACACCCGTACAGTTTCAGGCCATACCACCGGCACTCAAACAGCTTGATTTGCTAGTCAGCGCCGAAACCGGCAGTGGTAAAACAGCGGCTTTTCTGCTGCCTACACTACAGCATTTGCTGAGCGTGCCACCGTCAAGACGCGGAGCGCGTGTTTTAATCCTGACACCAACCCGCGAGCTGGCACAGCAAATCTTACAAAACTGCCAACAGCTGGCTGAATTTACCAACCTGACCGCTGGCTTAATTACCGGCGGTGATGACTTCAAACGCCAGCAAAACCTATTCAGAAAAAACACCGACATCGTCATCGCTACGCCCGGTCGTCTGCTGGAATTGATGGCACTGGATACGCCTTATCTAAGCAGCGTAGAAGTGCTGATTCTCGATGAAGCCGACCGCATGCTGGATATGGGCTTTAGAGAAGATGTACTCAACATCGTTAAGCATTGCAGTAACGAGGAAAGACAGACTTTGCTGTTCTCGGCTACGTTAACCCACTTCGGCGTAATTAAAATTGCCGACCAGGTGTTAAAGAACCCAAAAACCGTTGCGCTCAATACTTTGCATGATGGCCACAGTAATATCGAACAACAGATTATTCTGGCCGATCACAACGAGCATAAACAAAAATTGCTGGCGTGGTTACTGCAAAATCAACCTTATGATAAAGCCTTAATTTTTACCAACAGCCGCATTCAAGCGGTTGAGTTGGGTAATTATCTACAACAACACGATTGCCGCGTAGCATCACTGCACGGTGAAATGGAACAAAAAGAACGCAACCGCGTGATGGGTTTATTTCGTAGCGGTACGGTTAACGTGATGACCGCTACCGATTTGGCCGCGCGTGGTTTGGATATCGGTGGCATCAATCTGGTGGTTAATTTTGACGTACCACGCAACGGCATTAATTATATTCACCGTATAGGTCGCAGTGGCCGTGCTGATGAGCAAGGCGTGGCGATTTCTTTGGTGAAACACACCGAATGGAATCTCATGGCCAGTATTGAGCGTTTCTTAAAACAGAATTTCACGAGACGCACGATTGAGGGTTTGGTAGGCAGTTATAAAGGCCCGAAAAAAGTGAAAGGTTCGGGTAAAGCGGTGGGCAGTAAAGAAAAGGTCGAGCCTAAAAAAGAACCGGCAAAAAAAGTAAAAGTACGTGATCGGGATAAAAAGAATATTGGCAAGCGGCGTGTGCCGACGGTTAAAGCCATTGAATAGCAGTGCAAAAAACCTGATAACAAAAGCTATCGAGACTTAATCAAAAATTAAAGTTGAACCAAGCTCTACTATAAAGCCAGTGATTAAGCTTAACTCAAAGTTGGGTTGCCAAACAGCAGCAACCCACCCTATGCAGTTTTTAGCGTGAAAACTTAAGGATTAGCTTTTTTACTGATTAAAACTTTATCATCAATGATTAGTTCAGTAATACCACCTACAATAGTACGTACTGTGCAGCTAGCCTTTTTAAAGCCGCCGGTTTTAGCATTTTCACCCACCCATTTCAGCGTGAGATACGATTCTTTATCACTCTCTGTTTCTGACGTAAAATACACCTGCTCTTTGGTAGCTTCTTTAATAGCTGCCGGGCATTTTTGACTTGCCAGCGTATGTAGTGCCGCATAGCCTGTAACCTGTGCCGCACCTTCTTTTTGTTCATTGGTTGCCGTATCCATTTTGCTCAGCCCCACCATTGCAAAGCCTATGACAAAAACAGCGATAATCGCGAAGGCCAGCTTACTTGTTTCAGATATTTTTTCAGACATGTCAATACTCTCTCTTGTGGTTATCAATCCTCTTACGAGGGAAATTCATACAATTTTTTGCAGGTTTTGGCATCAGAAATTCATCATGATTATAGCCCCAACCCATAAACTCGCATCCTAAAACTCAATCCCCTGCTCTGCTTTAATACCTTGCTCATAAGCGTGTTTTACTTTGGCCATCTCGGTCACTGTGTTGGCAATGGCGATGACCTCTGGTGCGGCATCGCGACCGGTCATAATTAAATGCAACCATTCAGGCTTGTCATTGGCAATAAAATCTGCGATCTCTTGACCCGAAATCCAGTTATAGCCGCAACAATAGTTAATTTCATCCAGTAAGACGACATCGAACTCACCGGAAAGTATTTTCTGCTTGCTGAACTCCCATATTTCCCGACTGGTTTTGATGTCCTGCTCAGGATTTTTAGTATCCCAGGTAAAGCCATCGCCCAAAGCATGCCATTCAATATTATCAAACAGCTGTGCGGCTTTTTGTTCACCGGTTTGCCACTGGCCTTTGATGAACTGAATCACACACACCTTCATCCCCCAACCGGCAGCACGAAACACCATGCCTAATGCGCTGGATGACTTGCCTTTGCCTTCTCCGGTATTCACCACGACCAGCCCGTTACGCCGCTCTCTGGATTTCATAAATCATCCTTTTAATGAAAATTTGTCTTACCGCCAAACCAAGCATTCTACCGCATCCAACGGCTGTATTCATGGTAAAGTTAGTGTATTTATTGCAACTTTATGAGTGATTATGTCTAGCGCAACTACATTATTTTCCGATGCCAAACAGGTGATTCCAGGCGGCGTAAATTCTCCAGTCAGATCGTTTAGCGGTGTCGGCGGTACGCCAGTTTTTATCGACCATGCCCTGGGTGCTTATATCTACGACAGCACTGGAAAACGTTATATTGATTATGTCGGCTCCTGGGGGCCTATGATTTTGGGTCACGCACACCCCGAAGTTATTGCCGCCGTCAAAGCCGCTGCCGACAAAGGCCTTAGCTTTGGCGCACCCACTGAGATTGAAACGCTAATGGCCAAACGTATTTGCGACATCTTGCCGTCAATTGATCTGGTCAGAATGGTCAGCTCCGGCACAGAAGCCACCATGAGTGCCATACGCTTAGCCAGAGGTTATACCAGCCGGGATAAAATCGTTAAATTTGAAGGCTGTTATCATGGCCATTCCGACTCCTTATTAGTGAAAGCAGGGTCTGGTGCATTAACGTTAGGCGTACCCAGCTCGCCAGGTGTACCCGCTGCCGTTGCTGAAAACACCATCACCCTGCCCTATAACGATAGCGAAGCGATTAAAACCCTGTTTGGCAAGATGGGCGAGCAGATTGCCGGTATTATTGTTGAACCGGTTGCGGGTAATATGAATTGCATTCCACCCGTTCCAGGCTTTCTTGAGACTCTACGCCAAGTCTGCGACCAATACAACAGCGTACTGATTTTTGATGAAGTGATGACCGGTTTTAGAGTGGCGCTGAACGGCGCACAAGGCCTGT
>NZ_FUKJ01000459.1 GCF_900163745.1 Crenothrix polyspora | reverse complement strand
CAGCTATGCAGGGCAACATTACCCATTTTTCGTATTTCTTCAATGACATACTGTTCCGCATCGTCCGCTTTTGTATACTGTCCCTGTGTATTTTCTATAACACCTAATAGGGATTCAAAGCGATCTTTAAGGTGTGGATGTTTGTTGATGCGGTCGATCAAAATTTTATCTTCGTGGCTTATCATAGAAGGTTGTTCGTTTTACAGTAACAAGGAGTGCTTTATTTTACAATACCCCCCGTACTTTTAATCACACCCGCCACATACGCCTGTTGAATCGGCTCTAAAAAGAACAGCCTGACCAACGCCCACCGCTCGGCTTCCAGGATAATCACCTCATCCCAGGATTCCTCGTGGGCTTTTTCCAGCATTGTCCGGCTAAGCGATAACAACTGTTGGAGAGCTTGTGCCTTGTCTGTCATCAATATTCCTTGTTGGCCTGCCCCCTTTATGGGGATTAGTAAAATTTGACAATACTGCGTGTAACCGTTCAGTCCCCCTCTTTGAAAAAGAGGGTTAGGGGAGATTTTTAAAATAAATCCCCCTCAATCCCCCTTTTTCAAAGGGGGAGGTGAATGAAACCAAAACGTCAATGGGAGAAAAAACTCATTGTTTCTGCAATTTGTTGTTTTGCATCATGCAGTATCTGTAGGGACATTTCTGGCGTTAAAGGTTGTTTCCCCAGTTTTTGAAAGGCCGGCAGGGTGTTGATCAATGGGAGTTCGGTGTTGCCGGGGGATGTCAGAAAATTATGGTATTTTGCCAATAATACAATGTCATTCAGGTTGAGGTATTCAGTGGTGTTTGTAAACCAGTCCGCAGACTGCAATGGGATTTGTTTTAAATTATCCGGAAACTCCCATTTCTCCAAAATAATGGAACCTATCTGTCCGTGTATTTCATTTATGCAAAGATCAATATCAGCAGGTTGATAAGTGCCTTCCGGCCGGCTGTCAGCAAAAGTTAAAATGGGCAGTACGCCGATATTATGCAAAAGCCCTGCAAGTAGCGCTTCTTCAGGATCTACTTTTTTAGTAAGTTGGGCCAGGGTATAGCTAATACCGGAAACCTTGATGCTCTGTAACCAGCTATGTTGTATTAATTTTTTGATTGATGGGTTTTCGCCCTTGATCAGGTTTTTCATGCTGAAAGCGATCACCAGATTGCGCGTGGTCTTTCGCCCCAATCGATTGATGGCGCTAAGGCAATTGCTGATCGGGTTCAGTGTCCTGTAAAGGGGGCTGTTGACGACCTGGATCAGTTTGGCGGAAATGACCGGATCCAAATTAACAATTTTGACAATGTCGGCAATTTCGCAATCCTGCTGGATAGCTTCACGCATTTTTAATGCGACATCAGGGAAACTGGGGGTTTTAAGTTCTCCCTGAATAAAATGCTGGTAAAAACGATTGTCTTTAAGGCGCTCAGAAAATTTTAGTTCAGTATCCATAGGGGCAGTTGTAGTCATTATGTTGGAATTCAATATAGTCCGATAGATACGAATTTATCCGCATAATGCGTAGTCGCATCTACAACCTATTGGTAAATCTATTAACTTAATTGTTTGCCATATTTCCTTTTGCCAAGGCAATTTTTTCCAGGGCCCCCTCCATCAGCATTTGCACAAGACGATGGGGCGAGGCATCCATTATGCCACTGTGAACACTTACTTGTTGATATTGCTTCATAGCTGATCATGAAGTTAAAAAGGCCACCATCACTGTGATCTTTGTGATAATTTTTCCTCCCATCACGTTTATCGACCGTTATTTTTTAAACTTTAATATTTTTCTGGTAGTGGGTAGTCTCTGCAAATAAATACAGGTAGTAACTATTTACTCCCATTTGATTCTAAAACCACTTAACTTTTGTTCGGCCTATAAAATCGATTAGGTTATGCATTTGTTTGTCAGTCTCTGGCTAGCGCGGCATAATTCCATTGTTGGTGGAGGGGCGAAGTCCAAGTTCATCTGAATCATTACACCAATATCAGCAATACCAGAAAAATATTAAAGTTTAAAAAATACCGGTCGATAACCATGACAGACGGGGAATTATCACAAAGATAGCTATTACTATGTGGCATATTTTGCATCAAAATAAAACCAATAAAATTTAAACGTACAGAGTATTGGGAGATACACATGAAAAAACTATCAATGTGGCTTTTAATGCTACTTTTGATTTCGCTCTTTGGGTTTTTGGGTAGTCTTGTACTATAACAATACCTTCGCCAATTTTGGATTTTGACCTAAATTTGATCAAAATGGATGCAAGCTGAAAATATTAAATACATAAAAATCAATTACTTAAAATTTTTCCAGATACCACTTCCAACTGACTTTATCCGTTTGGCGAAGGTATTGCTATAACAAAACTATTAGTTTCCTAATAGATGGGGTTTAGTTTACAAGCACTTTAAAACCATGGGGTGGATGAACACAACTCCTACAATATAGCCACCTGCGTCAATTTGTGGGAACGACCCAATTTTGCATGAATTTCACCGATTCCTGCGGCACTGAAGCTGCTATCGCTGCCTAAGCATTTACTGAGCGGATTTAATCTTTTGCGTTAACGCTTTTGCAGGCACAAATAGAATTTAGTGAATTTATTAAATGTTAAGAAATTAATTTGACTAATAAAAAGCAGGTCTATTATGAATTCAATAACAACGCTATCAGAATACTACAAACCTAGAGCCCTTACCGTGTCAGAAATCGGAAGAGTTCCGTATTCCGGAAATATTACCATTGATGCGCTTTTGGATACGGGAGCTAACTGGAATTTTTTGATACCAGAGCGCAACATACTCTATTATACATTTGATATCCACACCGCAACTTCTATTTCAACGCCTGCGCCACTGACTGCTTTTAATGTGGATCAAATGAATTCTGTTCGAACCATACTGAATTATGCCGCCGAAATTACCGGCATAAATTTTGTTGAAACCACAAACGGCAATGAAGCTGACTTTCATTTTGCTACGTGCAATCTTGGCAAGAATGTTGCCGGATTGACTCAATCGAGCTCTTCCTATTCTTATCCTAATCCTTATAACAACTATGATGTTAGTGTCGTTGATTATCAGGTCGAGGCATATATCTATCTGGATAACGTACAATTTGCTTATGAAAACAGAGTTCCTACTAAAGGCTCGGCCGGTTATGAGACATTGCTGCACGAAATAGGTCATGGGCTAGGCTTAAAACATCCTTTTGAAGGCCCTTATGTGCTGCCCACAAACCAAGATAGCACCAAAAATACGGTTATGTCCTACAATCCCGTCGGTGCCAACAAAACAACGTTTCAAGCTTACGATTTGGCCGCGCTTAAATGGATTTACGAGGGTGATGGATTGGGAAGGAAAGGGCATTATGTTTCTAACACGCAGCCTTCGTCCTCTGCACAGAAAATTACCGTTCAAGAAGACCATGTGTACACGTTAAAGATGGATTCATTTGGTTTTAAGGATGCTGATGCGGGGGATACCTTACGGGCAATACAGATTACTAGTCTTCCTAAGCATGGAATACTTAAATTCAACGATGCTGTTGTTAAGGTTAATCAAACCATTGATGCATCTATGCTTGCTGTGGGTAATCTGAAGTTTATTTCAACCACTAATGCCCACGGTAAAGATTACGCTAAATTTACGTTTAAAGTAGGTGATGGGACAGCCTTTTCGAAATCGGCCTACGACATGACCATTACTGTGTCGGCTGTCAGGGATGATTTGAACATCAAAGGGGGTAAGGGCAACGATAATCTTTACGGCGATAGTATTGATGCCAACAGTAACGACACTTTATCGGGCTTATCGGGCAATGATATCTTGCGTGGTTTTGGCGGTAACGACGTACTGCTGGGCGGCGATGGCAATGACATTCTCTGTGGTGGTGGCGGTAACGACTACCTCAATGGTGGTAATGGCATCGATTGGGCGTATTACAATACTGCCAAATCCGGCGTGGTTGTTAATCTGGTTTTAACACACGCGCAAAAAACCTTTGCTGAGGGTGTTGACACCCTCAGCAACATTGAGAATCTACTAGGTAGCCGTTACAACGATAAATTGATCGGCAGCGCAGTTAATAATACTTTAAAAGGCGGTGACGGCCAGGATATATTGGTGGGTGGTTTGGGTAAAGATACTTACGATTTGACTGAAACTGTCGCCGCTACCGATACGGTGCGCATCGCTTCGGGCGATAGCCCTACAGACAACTTTGATCAGGTTATACGCTTTAAACTGGGAGTTAGTGCTAAGCCTATTGCTGGTATTGATAAATTAGATTTGGCCAGTACCCGTATTGCAACCAATGTGATGCATGCAGATGGCAAGGATGTGGGGTCGATTCAAAGTCATCACATCGTTAACGGCCTGATTGGCTTTGATGATGTCGATCACTATAGCGGAGCTATGGTGATTAATAAAGCTAATTTCAATGCCGTTGTTGATTATCTGGAAGCCAATATTGTGGGTGTCGGTGAGACGGTTGCATTTAATGCTATGGGCAGTGCTTACGTTTTTCAAAACCAAGGTGCTAATGACACTTTAGTGCAGTTAGTGGGCGACACCGTCAGTGGTTTGAGTGCTACAGGATTGGCTGCTGGTGTTGTGTGGCTGGTGTGACTTTTCTAAGTCGATGTCAGCAGGAAATTTGAGTAGCACTCAATCTATGTCGGAGGGTGGCACTAATGTGCCTATTGCACGGTATAAAGTAGCATGATGACAATTTGGGTGCTAATCAACAAAAGGCTCTAAAGTTTCACGGGATTTAGTGACAAATTTATTGTTAATTTGATTTTTTTCTGAACAAGATGAGCTTCAATTTTTTTACTGTACTACTGGTCAACACCCAGCACCCTTTTACCATATTCTCTTAATGCACCATTAGGGTGATTTCCAACAAAGAATATACCGGAAAAATAATATAAACATTTCCAGTAGATGCATACGA
>NZ_FUKJ01000460.1 GCF_900163745.1 Crenothrix polyspora | reverse complement strand
TTTGAATATTATGGATATGAATTCGACAGACAAAAGAAAATATAATGCATTGATAAAAACAGGTGAGCTAACGTGCTGAATTACGGGAAATGTACCAATATTGGTATCTGCAATAAAGCAAATACGAGTGAATTAATACTGATAGTTAATCCGAAATTTAAATGTCCAGAATGTGATGATGAGCTTTCTTTTGCTGCCCCTAAAGAATCATCAACCTTGCAAAAAGCACTGCCCATTGCCTTAATACTCTGCATCATGGGATTAGGCGGATTCTGGATGCTTAATAGCAAAAAAATTGCTTCCACATCAGCACAAGTCACTAAAACAACACATTTAAAAACTCAACTTACTGAAAAAAAATAAAGATTCCATTAAAACAGCTGAAATTGATGTCTTTAAAAAGACAAACTACCAGCTATCTGCCAAGGCGGAACAGCTATCTGTTGGTAGCAAGCCAGCTGAACCATGAACGGATAAAACATCACCTTCAACTGGATTCAGCATTCTTGTTTATTGCTTCGTCTTTGCGGGATGCCTAATGTTTGAAAAATCGTAACTACTCAGCCTTTCAAAAGATAGGGTACAGCGTTTTTATCTATCCACGGAAGACACAAAAAACACAAAAGCTTTCTTGATTAGCAAGATGTTTCAGCTAACGAAAAAACTCGCCTTTCCGGCAGGGATTAGGAACCGAAAGGCGAGTTAATACTATCTCCTTGTAACCTGGATACCGGCAAATCCATACCGGTATGACAGCTTAGCTGAAGCATCTTGCTAATCAGGAAAGTTTTTCAGTAATCATTCTTTTTGCGAAAAAACATCGACACTTTTCCGTGTTTTTTGTGTTTTCCGTGGACTTTTTTTAACATCTACTGAGTAGTTACGAAAAACCTACGATCTTACTAAAAATACCTGGCTATTCAATAACATTAGCCTTTTGCAATTGTGAGCGCAAAGCCTCAATACGCTTGCGATTGACACCAAAATCACTATGACCCACCCGCGATGCAGACCGAATATGAATTAACCCAGCATTGGCATCCAAAATAATATCTATATCATCCACAAAGCTAAACACCAGACTGACCGCTTCAGCATGTAGGGTCGTCGCTGTTTCATGGGTAATAATTGTTCGATCGTGTTTTTTGAGTGTTGTTCTCAACATCAACCAGGCTGCTTCTGGCGTTCCCTTAATTTTAAACGGCGCAATATAATGTCGTTCATCCAGCTGATTTGCCTGACTTGATACACAATTGGGGCTATTTAAACAAGGCGCTAACCTAGACGCTGCTGCTACGTTTGCTTGGCTTGACATGACAAGAACCATAAAAAGAATAGATTTAAATTTCATAACCACTTCATACACAGATGATTTTTCGTTCCAGTGAAAATCCAGGAGTCGGTACACTGTCTTAAAATATCAGGCAACAACTGCAAGGAAACGACATTATCTTCCAAATGACCTTCGACAAACCAGTAGGTTCAATGCAATTGTTAGCCCGCTATTATTTTATCAAAGCCCCCGCAAAATTTTGTTGTCGCCATGCCTCATACAGCACAATAGCCACCGTGTTAGATAAATTCAGACTGCGACTTTCTGCCTGCATCGGTAAATACAAACACTTGTCAGCACTGACATCTGCCAACACATCAGCCGGTAAACCACGCGTTTCCGGACCAAACAGAAAAGCATCCTGGGCCTGAAAAGCAATATCACTGACAACCTGCTGAGCTTTGGTCGTTAACGCAAACAAACGTTGCGGATGTTCACTGGCCATAAACTGCGCCAGTGAGTCATGCTGTTTGACACAAACCCATTCGTGGTAATCCAGTCCCGCACGGCGCAAGCGTTTATCATCCAACTCAAACCCCAACGGTTTAATCAGATGCAATTGCGCCCCAGCATTGGCACACAAGCGGATAATATTGCCCGTATTCGCTGGAATTTCCGGCTCATACAAAACAATATGGAACATCAGTTAACAATAACCGGTGTCAGCTTCCAGATGTCATTATTGTAATCATTGATGGTTCGGTCAGTGGAAAACTTACCGCTGGCCGCACAGTTCAAAATGCTCATCCGATTCCAACGGTCTTTATCTTGAAAAGCGACTTCCACACGTTTTTGCGCATCCACAAAGCTACGGAAATCAGCAATCGTCATCCACGGGTCGTGCGGATTTTTCAACGAATCCAGGATGATATCGAAGATGCCTGGCTCAAATTGGTTAAAGTGCCCACATTCGATGAGATTAATCACACGCTGTAAATCTTCATCCTGATGAATGACAGAAACAGGATCATAATGATGGCTCAATTCCTGAACCTGATCTTCCGTCAAACCAAACAAGAAGAAATTGTCATCACCCACTTCTTCACGGATTTCGATATTGGCACCGTCCAGCGTCCCGATAGTCAAAGCCCCGTTCATCATAAACTTCATGTTGCCTGTGCCTGACGCTTCTTTGCCAGCGGTTGAAATCTGCTCTGACAAATCGGCACCCGGACAGATCCTTTCCATAGCCGAAACGCGGTAGTTGGCCAGAAAAACCAGCTTTAGTTTATTGCCGACATCAGGGTCGTTATTGATGACGTGGGCGACGTTGTTAATGAACTTGATGATGCGTTTCGCCATGAAATAACCGGGGGCGGCTTTACCACCAATCAATACACAGCGATCAGTCCAATTGGCGGTATCGCCACGCTTAATGCGGTCATACAGATGTATAACATGCAGCACATTCAACAACTGGCGTTTGTATTCATGGATACGTTTAACCTGCACGTCAAACAAGGCATTAATATTCAATTCAATACCGTGTTCACGTTTTTTATAATCCACCAAACGTTGCTTGGCATTTTCCTGCACTTGTTGCCAGCGTTTACGGAACGCTTGATCTTCCGCAAAAGGCTCCAGTTTTTTCAATAACGATAAGTCAGTTATCCAGCCATCACCAATGGTTTCGGTAATCAATTCAGCCAATTCCGGATTACAGGCAGCCAGCCAGCGTCTTGGAGTAACTCCATTGGTTTTATTGTTAAATTTTTGTGGCCACAGTTCGTAAAAATCTCGGAACAAACCTTGTTGTAACAATTTGGAATGCAATTCAGCAACGCCATTCACTGAATAACTGCCAACGATGGCCAAATAAGCCATTCTGAAATGTTGTTCGTGGCCTTCTTCAACCAAGGACATACGTGCCAAACGTTCATGATCGCCGGGCCAATGTGCCGATACCTCTTCCAGGAAATGGGCATTAATCTCAAAGATAATTTCCATGAGACGCGGTAGCAATTGCCGAAACAAATTAACAGACCAGCGTTCCAGCGCTTCCGGCAACAAGGTATGGTTGGTATAGGCCATAGTATTTTGGGTAATCGCCCAGGCATCATCCCAACTTAGCCCATGCACATCAATCAACAGGCGCATTAATTCTGCAACCGCTATACTGGGATGCGTATCGTTTAGCTGAAAACAATTTTTTGCCGCGAACTCAGAAAAATCATTGCCATGTCGGCTAACCCAGATACCAATCACATCCTGCAAACTGGCGGATGCCAACAAATATTGTTGTCGCAAACGTAATACCTTACCATTTTCATTGGCATCATTCGGGTACAGTACCATCGTGATGTTTTCAGCTGAATTTTTCGCAGCTACCGCTTCAGCATAATCACCGGCATTAAATTCCTGCAAATCAAATTCTTCAGTAGCCTCGGCTTTCCATAGACGTAACGTATTTACCGTACCGTTACGGTAACCCGGAATAGGCGTATCAAAAGGGACTGCCAATATGTCATGCGTATCCACCCAACAAACACGCGTCTTCCCATCTTCATCCGTGTGTATTTCCGTACGGCCGCCAAATTTAATGCGCTGTATATATTCAGGACGTTCAAGCTCCCAGATATTACCGTTACGCAACCAATGGTCGGGCTGCTCTACTTGTTCACCATTAGTGACAAGCTGTGAAAACATGCCATATTCATAACGCAGACCATAGCCGGTTACAGGCAACCGCAATGTTGCACAACTATCAATAAAGCAAGCTGCCAAGCGACCTAGACCACCGTTACCCAACCCTGCATCCGGCTCACTTTCAAGCAATTCTTCCATTTCCAGGCCAAGGTTATACATGGCCTTTTTAGCCACGTCATCGACACCCAGATTAAGCATGGCGTTACTTAGTGTGCGCCCCATTAAGAATTCCATGGACAGATAGTAGGCCTTCTTACAACAGTCTTTCCTTCCATAGGCATTGTGGGTTTTTTTCCAACGCTCTATCAATCGGTCATTAATCGCAAAAGATAAAGCTTCATAAGCGTAATAAGGTGATTGACTTTGATCATCCCTACCCAATCTATAATTGTAATTTCTCCTAAAATCAGCCACTAGATGTTTGGGTTCCATTCCTAACAGTGGAAGTGGCGTGAGTGTGGCTTTCGGTTTAGTCTTGGGCGTAGTTGTGGTAACTGTGGATTTCGGTTTGATGTCTTTAAGCGGTTTATCTGCCATGTCTCTTTAATCTCAATGAAGGTTTGTTAGCTAATTAATAATGCTATTTTACCGACTTGAACGACATTATTGTAATTAATCTGCTTAGTAGTGTGTCGTCCCATCAAGACAAGGGTGTAGAGGATTGTTAACACGCCTAGCCTTTTCGCAACAGACTTTTAAAACACCCGCTTGAGTATTTACGCTATAATTGGCTTCCATTTATTTGCCAAACGTGTGTGGTTGCCGTGCCGAGTGCTAACAAAGATTCATCTACCTTTCAAGGACTTATTCTAGCCTTACAGGAATACTGGTCAAATCAGGGCTGTATTTTGTTACAACCTTTAGACCAGGAAGTAGGCGCTGGAACCTTTCATCCTGCCACCTTTTTGCGTGC
>NZ_FUKJ01000461.1 GCF_900163745.1 Crenothrix polyspora | reverse complement strand
AAAATCTGGCACTGAAGCCTTGGTGGCCGTTGGATGTACTGATGGCTTGCGCGGTGCGGTTTTGGTTTTTGCTGGCCGGTGCGTTTGCATTTTATGCCCTACCGCTGGCGACTTTCGGCGTAGCGGTTTAATGGCTGTCCGTGCCACTGGTTGTTTACTGGCTTGTTGCTGCAAGGTTTTTATCTGGCTTTCCAGTGTCTTAAACTGTACCGTGTAGATTTGTTGTTGTGTTTCAATACGCGTGCTTAATAAGGCCAGTTGTTTTTCCATCTGTGTTATTTTTGGATTATCGATCGGGGGCTGCAATGGCATCGCTTGTTGAACACCAATAAAACGGTCTGGCCGTAAATCCAAAGGTGATGCTGTCGGTAACGCCGTAATCGGATTATCAGTGCTGGTTTTTTGAGCTGAGGGGGGTACGGTTCCAGCCGACAACCAAGTAAATGCAGGTATCTGCCAGTTTTTAGCGAAGGGTAAAAGCTGTTTAATATGTCCTGAATAGACTATCGATAAAGCGATCACTACACTGGCACTGGCCATCATTAACCAACGTGGCATCCTGCCTGGTTTATCCGATGAACCCGATTCGGTGTAATGCTGGCCAAAAGTCCCCAAACTATCGTTATGGTCTTCATCATCTATCGCCATGTCAGGCACGGGCTTGTTATCGGGACTCATGGAGTCACCTTGCGGGCAATATTGGCAGGTAGCAAATATCCTACTTGGCGGTGTACCGGATCGACGGTCAATTGAAACGGTGCGCCTGCCAAGGTCTGTAACGCACTTTCCAAGGTCATCGGGCCTAAATGGCGGTGGACGGCAGGGATGGGCTTTTGCAATAATTGCTGTACGTCGTAGGCCTGGGGCAAGGCGGTAAACTGGTAACCGCTCCGCAACAATAAATAATCCACCGCCGACTGGATATCAGCCACCTCTTCCGGCAAGGTGACTTCGATAATGACTTGCAATAGCGCTTGTTGTTCCCTGGTCGGCACAGCATTGACCGTGTGGTAACGGCCTACTTGTAGCCAGTGTTGCCCCGATTTATGGATTGTGGTTTCTAAAGCAGCCGGATGATTTTGAGTGATCGTACGGTTAGTTGCCGGTGGCCATCGGTCTGTGGCCTGGCCATATCGTGGGTGGATGGTGTTGGTACACCCACACAACAAACAGGTGATGACTATTAACACCCAAAAGGGCACGTATTTTATAAAGATTAAGCGAGGCATGTGTTTTTTCCTGTACGGCTGTTAAAAACAGTGTGCGGAAAAATCATTAAGGCGGCAATAGAAAACCGTCCTTCCAAATCGGACAGTTTTTTTGATGTTGGTTATACCCTCATTAAGGTTGGGTTTTATAAGTAACCAAAGTATTAAAGGTGCTGCGGGGCGCTGGTTATCGTCTATAATCTCAAACGAAACGGGTCGGACTACATGGCATAGCCGTTTGTGTTTTTGCTTTTTGTTATTAACCACTAACAAACAACCGATAAACACCCTACCCTTCATTTAATCTACACCTTAATATAGGAATCACCCATGAATAAATCTGAATTGTGTGCTGCCATTGCAGAAAACTCAAACTTGACCAAAGCGGATTCAGGCCGTGCTCTGGAGGCTATCCTCAATGCGATTGAAGCTGCCTTGAAAGCTGGTGATTCGGTTGCTTTGGTAGGTTTTGGTACGTTTTCCGTCAAGGACAGGGCTGAACGCATTGGACGTAACCCACAATCCGGCGCGGAAATCACTATTCCCGCCGCGAAAATACCGTCATTTAAAGCTGGCAAGAATTTGAAAGATGCGGTTGATGGTTAACTGCTGGATATTCAAGGATAGATGACATGGCAATAACGAAGGCTATTTTTGCTGAAAAGCTGATGGAAGAAATGGATTTAACCAAGGACGAAGCCAAACATTTGGTCGAGCTGTTTTTTGGTAAAATCAAGGACACGCTGGAACAAGGCGAATCCGTTAAGCTTTCGGGGTTTGGTAAGTTTGAATTGCGGGATAAGGCGGAGCGACCTGGTAGGAACCCTAAAACGGGCGAGGATATACCAATCACGCCGAGGCGGGTGGTGACGCTTAGGACGGGAAATAAATTAAAATCCCGTCTCAAAAATACTGCCGCAACCCTTAGCAGCGACACTTAATCGGCTTACAGTGTATAGATTTGATGATGTTACTCTACGCAAATTACGGTAGATGATATCGTGTTTCAAACAAACCTAAGCTCAACCATTTCGTTCAAGCGTTTTCTCCTTAATTCCCAATCCGGCATTGCCGCCGTCAATAACCGATAAAAGGCTTGCCCATGATTATGCTCTTTCAAGTGGCAAAGCTCATGCGTAATGACGTAATCGATGCAATCCTTAGGAGCCGCGACCAATTCGGGATTCAGTGTGACAATGCCTTTAGCAGTACAACTCCCCCAGCGTTTAGGCATTATCCGCAAGTGGAAACCTTTATCATGATGAATATCCAAAAACTCAACACATTGCACACATTGCGCATAACGTTCAGTAAACACACTCAATGCCTTTAACCGATACCAGGCCCGCAACAGTTTTTTTACGTGTAAACTATCTTGTGGTTTTTGAGTTTCAACCTGCAACACACCCCGCATCAGCTTAACCATTTCGTCATTACCGGCCATAATTTTTAGCCGATATTGTCGTCCTAAATAACGATGAGTTTCACCAGAAACAAACCGCCGTTCTGACAATGTAACCGGATAGGTTGCAAACTGCCGTTGCTGTTTTAAAATCCACGAGGCCCGTTTTTTGACCTTGGCATAGATTCTTTCTGTATCTGCCAACAGCGGAGCATCGACACTCACCTTGCCATTTGGATAGACATGGATAGCCAGTGTTTTACGGTTGGCATAATTTAGCGAAAAACAGATTTTTGTTGCCCCAAACCAAACAAAATGCACTAACAGTGACGACACATCCTCTTGCATCGCTATGAATCACGACGTTCAGCAATAGCCAATACTTGGTTGGTCATGGTTTCAATCATGCCAAAATCGATGTCAAGCTCATACCGGCCTTTCAGGCTGTAAAAATAATCCTCAATGTCGTTGATGATATGGTTTTTCACATCCTGGCTGCGCATCCAGTCCCGTATTTTGTGGCTATTGACAATGTCCTCGATACGCAGGGCAATATCCGCCAGCAAGTCTGCCTGTGATGGCTTGGCTACATTATAACGAGCCATCGGTTCGCGCAAAACACCATAATAAGCCTTGGCTTCGTCACGGCCCTTGAGCTTATCGGGCAGTTCAGAGGTGCTTTTGCCGCGTAGGCCTTCAAGTGCCACACGGATTTTGTCCAAATATTCCCTATCAGATAAGCGTTTAGCCCGGTGCTCGGCAATGGCTTCGTCGATCAATTCGGAAAGCCGTTTATAGAGCGCCGGATCCTCTTCCATTTTTTCAGTGATGGTTTTTTTCATCCGTGCCGCAATCACATCGGCCTTTCCGGCATCACTGCCTATGGTTTCCAGTTCTTTGTCAAATTCATCGATGACGAATATATTGACCGGTGCGATCAGTTGGGTAACGGCATCCGCGCCAATATATTTGTCCACCATATTGCGGATTTGTTTTTCATAAGACGAGTAATCGACTGTCTCGCCGTAGCGGTGTTTGATGGCTGTTCGCAGGTTAAGAAAATAGCCCAAATCGTTTTTATAACGGCTGACTTTCGCGACCGGCGTCCCGTCCTGGAAACGTGCATTAGCCAACGCCAATTGCAAAGTTTTGATGAACAAAGCCAGTGTTTCATAAAAGCGTTGCCGCCTATCTTCCGGTTCCAGATGCCGCTGCATGGCTTCCAGGTCTTTTTGGTTGCCAACTTCCTTAAATACTTCCCAGACGTTGGTATGGCGTTGTGGCAACAGACGGATTTCCTCGCTGACATCAGTCAACGTACCTTCGACATCTTCCCTGTCGAAGCCTTCATTTTCCAAGGCAGCATAATTATCAATGGCTTCGTTCAGTTCACCAAAAATGCCACGGTAGTCGATAATCAAGCCAAAATCCTTGCCGTCAAACAGGCGGTTTACACGGGCAATGGCTTGCAGGATGTTATGCTCTTTCAGGCGCTTGTCAAGATACAGCACGGTGTTTCGCGGGGCATCAAAACCAGTCAGCAGCTTGTCCACCACTATCAAAATTTCCGGTTCGTCGGAATGCTTAAAGGCACCGATAATACTATCCTGATATTTCTGCTCGTTGCCGTACTTGGCCATCATCGCCTTCCAAAAAGCTTGTACGGCTTCCAGCGACCCTTCATTGACGCTGGTATTGCCTTCACGGGTATCGGAAGCTGAAATCACCACCTCCGCCGTCACGTCGCCAAATTCATCGAAATACTTTTTATAGGCCAACGCCATCACTTTGCTGGACACGGCCAGTTGGCCTTTTTTGCCGGTGCCATTGAAGTTTGTCTTAAAATGCTGGCCGATGTCGTAAGCAATCTCGGCGATGCGCTGTTCCGACTTGCTCAGTTCTTCTTCGCGTCGGAATTTATGTTTAAGGTCAGTTTTTTGCTTCGGAGTCAAATCTTGGGTGATGCGTTCGAACCATTTATCGAGCTGCACCTGGTCGCCGTGCAACTCACTCATGCGGCCTTCATACAGTAAAGGTGTTACAGCGGCATCGGCCACAGCCTGGTTCATAGTGTATTTATGGATAAAGCCGCCAAATTTTTTGGTGGTGGTCTTTTCCTTTTTGAGCAGCGGCGTACCGGTAAAACCGATGTAGCAGGCATTGGGGAACACATTCTGCATTTTTGCGTGGGAGATGCCGTACTGCGAGCGGTGCGACTCATCGACCAGCACGAAAATGTTGCAGCTAGCATCGCTGATCTTGCGCTTGCGGCTGGCAGTTTCGAATTTGTCGATGATGGTCGTGATGATGCTGGCCTTGTTGTGGGTAATCAGTTCCAGCAAATGTTCGCCAGTTTTGGCCTGTACCACCGACTTTCCGCAGGCCTGGAAGGTTTTATAAATCTGGTCATCCAAATCCACGCGGTCGGTGACCAGCACAATTTTGGGGTTGAGGATAGCTGGATCCAGTACCAAGGCTTTTGCCAGCATCACCATCGTCAATGACTTACCGGATCCGGTGGTATGCCAGAT
>NZ_FUKJ01000462.1 GCF_900163745.1 Crenothrix polyspora | reverse complement strand
CGCTTAAAAGCGCCTACTTTTGGTTTCCGTGGACTTTGTTGTAACATCCACTGAGTAGTTACTTAAAAACAGTTTGTTCGCCCGACTTATCAATCATCATGCACTTGCAGTAAACTGCCTTAACAAATCCAGCAAAGCGGCCGCCTTATCAAAACATTCCTGATATTCTTCTTCTAACACCGAGTCGTTGACAATGCCGCCACCGACCCCAAAACGTATCGTACCGCCTGAATGCACCAAAGTTCTGATGGCAATATTGCTGTCCATATTACCGTTAAAGCCAATGTAACCAATAGCGCCGCAATAAATACCGCGTCGATTAGGCTCTAATTCTTCAATCACTTCCATCGCACGAATTTTAGGGGCTCCGGTAATTGAGCCGCCAGGAAAGCAGCTTTTCAATAAATCCAGCGCATGTTGCCCGTCTGCCAGCACGCCGGTTACGGTACTGACTAAATGATGCACGGTGGCGTAGCTTTCCACAGCAAATAATTTGGGGACTTGTACAGAGCCTTTTTTGCAGGTTTTACTGATGTCATTGCGCAATAAATCAACAATCATCACATTTTCGGCCTGATCTTTACTGCTGCGGGTTAAGCCATTGATTTGCGCCGTATCTTCAACAGAATCCTGCTTTCGAGGCCGCGTGCCTTTAATCGGTTTGGTTTCTACCACGCCATGGCTTACTTTTAAAAAACATTCCGGCGATGAGCTTAAAATTTGCACTTCGGGTAAATTCAGATAGCAACTGAAGGGCGCAGAATTGATTGCCCGTAAACGTTGATAAGCCGTCCAAGGGTTGCCTTGGCACTGGGCTACAAAACGCTGCGACAAATTCACCTGATAACAATCACCTTCTTTCAAGTACGCCTTGATGCGGTTATAGGCATAGGCATAAGCTGGTTTATCCATATTACAGGCAATTTCGCCGACAACCTTGAAATCATCAGCCACGGGCTGTGCAGGCACACAACTGAATTGTTTAATAAGGCATTGCCAAACCTGGCTGTCAATAGCCTGACCAACCAGATAGCTTTTTTGCTGATGATGATCGACAATCACCGCCCACGAATAAATACCGACCGCCATTTCAGCAATATGCTCAGCATCTTCGGCAATAGTGGGCAATGTCTCCAGCCTGCGTGCCAAATCATAGGAAAAATAACCGATAGCGCCACCGTTGAACGGCAAATCAAAATCGTTTTCTGCACATACCGGCAAGAACTGCTGTTTTACCAAGTCAAACGGATTGGCCGTGGATTGGATCGATTTGCCATCTTGAGTAATCTCGGTGACATCACCATGGGTAAGCAAGGTACACACCGGATCGCTTGCCAGAATGTCATAACGCCCTTGGTTACTGTAAGGATAGCCACTGTCTAAAAATACAGACCACGGCTCTTCGGCAATGACAGAAAACAGCTCAGCGCTGTTTGCAAAATACGGTAAGGGGGTAATCAGTTGTTTAGGTGATGACATTAAAAGGGAAAATAGTTAAAAAACACGCGTCATTATCACTGATAACATGTGCTGGATGTCTTATTTTAATTTAATGACAGCATTATCGAAGCCACAATAACGCCTACAATTTTTCTCTGAACATAAAATAAACCGTAGCCAATAAACAAAGGCCCGCCCATAAGTAATCCAGCTTTAAAGGTTCACGCAAGTAAAAAACCGAAAACGGCACAAAAATGGCTAAAGCAATAATCTCCTGAACAATTTTCAATTGCCCTACGGATAACACAGTATACCCAATACGATTAGCCGGAACTTGCAGTAAATATTCAAATAAGGCAATACCCCAACTAACCAGTGCTGCAATCAACCAGGGTTTATGGCTCAATTCTTTTAAATGCGCATACCATGCAAACGTCATAAAGACATTGCTGCACAATAACAGAAAAATACTGGTTAACACAGGATAATTCATGGGGATTTCAGTGTTTACAATAACGAAATAACGGATTGGCCGCCGTTTTTACTAAACAGCCCGTATCTCGAATAAAAACAGACCTTACTCACAGTATAAATGACGGCTATAAAAATAACCATTGACCCGAAATTTGCAATAGCAGGCATTCAATATCATCGATCTCAGCAAAAAATGTGAGCCTCATCACAAAAATTAAAAAAACTTATTTCATGACTGTATATTCCCCAAATAATATGTCCCGCTCTCAGCAAAAGCATAATCAATTAAATTGGCTTTAGTTCATTATTGTAATCTTCTGCTTAATAAAAACATGCAAAGCCCAATACAGAACGGAATGATAATTGCTTAATTTTAAAATCATTAATAATCAATCTATTATGAATAAATTGTAATTCTGTAATTTCTTATTAAACACTTATGCCGACACTTTACATTCATTGATTACCATAAAACAACGGGTTAAATCAGTACAAGCAAAAATCATTCCGTTCTGTATTGTCCACACCCAACTGCATCCGCTAGGTGACACCCCGCCCACGGATAGCAGTGGGCGAACTTGACCCATCCATGAATGGGTTGCCGAAAAGAATAGAGCTGCTCATGCGGTGCTGTCAAATATTAATAATCCCCTTGAAAAGGAATTTTGATGAGTGAAACCCTAGCATTACTGCAAGACCTGATCCGCCGCCAATCCGTAACGCCACTTGACGAAGGCTGCCAGGATGTACTGGCAGAGCGACTGACGAAACTCGATTTTGTTGAGGAACGACTGAATTTTGCCGATACCCAAAACCTGTGGCTGCGACGCGGTACGCAAAAACCGTTGTTCACCTTCTTAGGCCATACCGATGTTGTACCCACAGGGCCGTTGGATAAATGGCTGTCGCCGCCATTTGAACCGACTATATGTGACGGTAAGTTGTACGGTCGTGGCGCTGCGGATATGAAAGGCGGTATTGCCGCGTTTATTACCGCAGTGGAACGCTTTGTGGCTAAATACCCAGATCATCAAGGCTCAATTGCTGTGATGATGACCAGCGATGAAGAAGGCATAGCCACGCACGGCGTGGTAAAAGTCATAGACGTTCTGGAACAACGCAACGAAAAAATCGATTGGTGTCTGGTTGGTGAACCGTCCAGTGATAAAAAACTGGGCGATGTGATTCGGGTGGGGCGGCGCGGTTCCTTATGTGCCAAATTGACGGTGCTGGGCATTCAAGGTCATGTGGCTTACCCTGAATTGGGTGATAATCCTATCCACAGCTTTGCACCCGCGCTAAAAGCGTTGACCGAAGAAGTGTGGGATCACGGTAACAGCTGTTTTCCACCGACCAGCTTGCAAGTCTCTAATATTAACTCCGGTACTGGTGCGGAAAATATTATTCCAGGGTCACTGGAAGCCCAGTTTAATCTGCGCTTTTCTACCGAACTGGATGAAGCGACCATTAAGCAGCGTACTCATGCTATTTTGGATCAATACGGTTTTAACTATGAGCTGCACTGGCGTTTGTCCGGCAATCCGTTTTTAACCGCATCTGGCGCATTGATTGCTGCGACACATATTGCGATTAAAGCAGTCACCGGTTTTGAAACTAAAGATGATACCGGCGGTGGCACGTCAGATGGTCGATTTGTTGCGCCAACTGGGGCGCAAGTGATTGAGCTTGGGCCACTTAATGAAACCATACATAAAATCAATGAATGTATTGGTCTGGATGATTTGGAAATTTTATCTGCTATTTATGAGCAGATATTAGTTAATTTGCTAGGTTCAAGCACAACTGAATCTGAATCAAATGAAGTCTGACGTAACGCAACAATAGCTATCGCTGTAATGCAAAGCTAGCGAAATAGGATATGACGCGAGATAAGGCTATTTACAACTGTAAGCAGATAGCTGTACTCTATCCTAACGATGTATCTTAAAGTGTGTCGTTGATTTTTTACTTGGAACGCTGAACATCTTGAATCTTCAAATGTCCTAGCGGTGTTGTTTACTATAAGGAGTTTATTTAAAATGAATGTGAATACAGCGGTAACTCGGTCAGATACACAAGTTCTGACCAGTAATAAAATGTTGAAAAATACCTATATGTTGTTGGCAATGACTTTACTGTTCAGCGCGATGACTGCGGGAGCGGCCATGTATCTGAACATGCCACATCCGGGCATGATCGTAACGATGGTGGGTTATTTTGGCTTGTTGTTTTTAACGACAAAACTCAGTAACAGTGCCTGGGGTCTGGTGTCTGTGTTTGCCTTAACCGGCTTTATGGGTTTGACCTTAGGGCCTATTATCAGCATGTATGTGCAATCTTTTAGCAATGGCCATCAACTGGTAATGACAGCTTTAGGCGGCACGGGTGTTATTTTTCTGGGTCTTTCTGCGTATGCATTAACCACCCGTAAAGACTTTAGTTTCCTGGGCGGTTTTTTAATGGTGGGCGTGCTGGTTGCCTTTTTGGCGGGTATTGGCGCAATAGTTTTCTCATTGCCGGGCTTGTCAATTGCCGTTTCAGCCATGTTTATTTTGCTGATGTCCGGCATGATTTTGTTTCAAACCAGTGAAATCATCCACGGCGGCGAAACCAATTACATTTTAGCGACGGTGTCTTTGTATATTTCCATCTACAACTTGTTCCTGAGTTTGTTGCAAATACTTGGAATTTTCGGTGGCGATGATTAAGTCGTCGACTGTCACCGGTATGACTAGCCTGATCGTACTGATCAGGCTAGTGGGTTTCATTTTTCTACTTTCTGCCTGCCAGACAAGTGTGGAAACAACACCGGATAGCGTGACAATGGCGTTTTGGCAAGCGGTCATTTCCGGTAACCTACAAGCGGCTCAAAGCTATGTTACTGAAGACAGCCAGCCTTCACTTGCCGGCGATCAGACCAGAAAATATGCCTCCGTGCAAATCGGTGCCATGACGCTTGATGGCGACAGTGCGACTGTTGTCACTTTGCTGACGCTAAACAATAAGAAAATTTCGTTTAATACGGCGTTACTCAAACAGGATGATGCCTGGAAAGTTGACTATCAACAAACACGCATGAATATTTCCATGATTCCGTTTCAAGGTATCGTCAACGAGTTACAAAATATTGGTGAAACCTTTGGTGAACAATTACAGCAACAAGTACCGCTGATTGAAAAAGGCCTGGAAAGTTTTGGCGACCAATTAAAACGCCAGTTAGAAGATTTCAATCGGTCATTGGAAAAATCCCAATCCCATCAAAAATGAACTGAACACGAGTAATTGTTCAGTTCCCCTACTTTGAAAAAAGAAGGCTTAGTACCCTGGGATATTTTCTAAATAAACCCTCCCCGATCCTCTTTTTTCAAGGCCGAGTTGAAAGCTTACGATCAATACAATCCAAGCTTTTAAAATCTTATGCTATACAGTGTGCTTGCATTTGATTTTTACAGGAGCTTTGTATGCCTATTACCGATAAACAAAAAAAATTACTGGCTTTATTGGCTAACGGCGAATTCCATTCTGGCGAGGAACTGGCTGAGGCGCTGGGCTTGAGCCGCTCAGCAATCTGGAAGCAATTAAACGGTTTAACTGAGCTAGGCCTGCATTATACGGGTATTAGCGGTAGAGGCTATCGCTTGGATAAACGCCTGGAGTTATTAGATCAGGCCAAAATTACCGATGGGTTGGATGATAACAGCCGAGCCAGCATTCTTTTACTTGAAGTCCACGATCAGCTCGACTCTACCAATAGTTATTTATCGCAAAAATTGCATCATGGCGATGCTTCAGGCATTGTCTGTTTTGCCGAACATCAAACCGCAGGTAAAGGCAGACGCGGACGCGACTGGGTGTCGCCTTTTGGCAGCAATATTTATTTGTCAATTCTGTGGCGGTTTCCACAAAGCGGACTCGGAGAAATTGCGGGGTTAAGTTTGGCGATTGGTGTCGCGGTGACCAGGGCGTTAACACACTTACAGATTGAAGGCATTGAACTAAAGTGGCCTAACGATTTGTACAGCCAAGGCAAAAAACTGGGTGGCATATTGATTGAAGTTTCCGGTGAAGCCAGCGGGCCTTGCAGTGCAGTCATTGGTCTTGGTCTTAATGTGCATTTACCGGCTACCGAAGCAGAAAAAATTACTCAACCCTGGACGGATTTAGGCCGAATACTCGGCTCCAAAAAAATCAGCCGAAATACACTCGCGGCCACGTTATTAAATCATCTTATCCCTGTTATAGCTGATTTTGAAAAAACAGGTATCGCCGCCTATCTCGATGAATGGCGAGCAGTTGACGGCTTAAAAGGTAAACCGGCCTGTTTGTATATCGGTAATCAAACCATCGAAGGGACTGTGCAAGGCATAGACGACAAAGGGCTATTATTAATGGAACGGGCAGATGGCACTGTACAGGCGTATGCCTCTGGCGAAGTCAGTTTTCATAACGCTACGTCATGAGATTGCTGATCGATATTGGCAATACCCGTTTAAAATGGGGTATCGCTGACCAAGGTGACATCATGACTACTGGCGTACTGGCCAATAACCATATCAGTTCTCAGACACTGATAGATGCCTGGCAAGCAATAGTTTCGCCACAAGTCATCGCCCTATCCTGTGTTAATTCGCCAGAGATTATCGAACTGATTGGTTCAGTGAGCACTTTTTTATGGCCAAATAGTCCTGTGATTATGGCTCAATCAACTGCATTTGCATGCGGTGTACG
>NZ_FUKJ01000463.1 GCF_900163745.1 Crenothrix polyspora | reverse complement strand
CGAGCTGATTTATATTATTGCCAAAGCGAGACTCGATGCTGGCCAGATGACAGGCCCTGTAGTTGGCACTTTGATGACCAATCTGGGTATGCAGCATGGTTTACAAAAATTAGGAATAGAATTGGTCAGGGCGAAAGTAGGTGACCGTTACGTCATGCAGTTGCTGGAAGAGCATAAGGGCATTCTGGGCGGTGAAAATTCAGGGCATATTATTTGTCTTGACAGAACAACAACCGGTGATGGCATTATTGCCGCGCTGCAAGTGATGGCTGAAATACAAAACAGCGGTAAAACCCTGCACGAATTGAAGTCGGGGATGCAGAAATATCCTCAGATTTTAATTAATGTCAAAACCAAATCAAAGATTAATCCTGATACCAATGAAAACATTCAAACGGCAGTGAAAGCCATTGAAAAGAAACTTGGAAGTGAGGGTAGAGTGTTACTGCGGTCATCAGGCACTGAGCCATTAATTCGGGTGATGATAGAAGGACAGGACGAAGTAGCTGTCACAAATTATGCCCATGATCTTGCCGATACGGTCAAAGAAGCAATAGGTGCTTGAATTTATAACCGTTAGCTTATATTATACTCGGATTTATTCTATGGGGAGTAACGATGCGTAAATCGCTAGTTGTAGGTAATTGGAAAATGAATGGGACACTTGCGAGTGCAGAAGCCCTTGCACTGGGTGTTGCTGCTGGCTTGAGTTCAAGCAGTGCCGATGTTGCCGTTTGCGCGCCGTATGTTTTTCTACCCAGATTGCATGAAATTCTTAAAGATACCAAGCTGGCGTTGGGCGCTCAGAATATCGCCGATAAGGAATCTGGTGCATTTACCGGAGAAATATCCGCAACAATGCTGAGTGAAATGGGTTGCAAATACGCGCTGGTTGGCCATTCGGAAAGACGCACTTATTACGGTGATAGCAACGCATCTGTGGCTGCACGTTTTTGTCAGGCGCAATCTAAAGGCATTGTGCCTATTTTGTGTATCGGTGAAACACTGGAACAGCGCGAGCAGGATCAAACGTTTGCTGTGATTGACGAACAACTTCAAGCGGTCATCGACCTGGCTGGTATTGCTGCGTTTGCAGGTGCTGTCATTGCTTATGAGCCAGTATGGGCCATAGGTACTGGAAGGACGGCAACCGATGATCAGGCGCAGGAAGTACATTATTACATTCGCCAATATTTGGCATCGAAAGATCAATCCATTGCTGATAACATGCAAATTTTGTATGGTGGCAGTGCAAAGCCAGACAATGCCAAAGGCTTGTTTGCTATGCCTGACATTGATGGCGGACTCATAGGCGGCGCATCTTTAGATGCGGATTCCTTTTTACAAATTTGTCGTTCGGTTTAAGGCGCTTAAGCTGTCATGTATCAAGTAATTATTGCGATTCACGTATTATTGGGATTGGGCATCATCGGCTTGGTGATGATGCAGCAGGGCAAAGGTGCGGACGCAGGTGCGTCTTTTGGCTCCGGTTCTGCGGGTTCTGTTTTTGGTGCTCAAGGTGCGGCATCGTTTTTATCCAGAACCACAGCCATTTTGGCGACCCTATTTTTTATCACCAGCTTAGGTCTTGCTGTTATCAACGGGCATAAAGGCGCTGCCTACGATATCATGAATACACCAGCAGCTGGGGATGCACCCAGTGTGCCGGGCACTTCTACTATGCCAAGTATTCCTGGCATTCCGAGTACCCCAGGTGTTGATACAACAACCAGCAATATGGATGATGTTGTTAAGCCACCATCTATGTCGCAAACTGCTGCCGAAGCAAAAGCAGCGATACCTGCTGCTGTAGAACCTCCAAAAGCAGAAACCACAGCTGTTCCAGCTAAAGAAGCAACGATAGAGAAAATCGAAGTACCTAAAGCTGAACCGATTAAAACAGTGGACGAGAAAAAAGAACCCGAAAAACACGGGAAGCACGAGAAACAAGATAAGCACGGAAAACACGAAAAAAAATCGAGCAAGCACAGCTCAAAAACAAAAGCTGATAAAAAAGCTTAATTAACGTTGCCGATGTGGTGGAATTGGTAGACACGCCATCTTGAGGGGGTGGTGACTTAGGTTGTGCCGGTTCAAATCCGGCCATCGGTACCAGTAGATTCAAAGAAGTACAAAAACCCTTTTAGCTTCTGGCTTTAAGGGTTTTTTATTGTCCAATAAAACACATTGCAGCACATTGATTCCCCCAAGCCCAACCTTATTTCAGTAACTCAGCATGTAGGTAGCCCGTAAGTTGTGGCTTCAGGTTCAACAATCCACTATTAATCGCTTTTCTAATTCACCTAAGCTTATAACGTCACTTTCGCCTTTTTCTAAACGGGTCAAAGCATCATTCGCTAGGTGCATATCTTCTACGTCCTCAAGATAATAGGAAACGATCTCACGCACCAAATCAAAGGAATTTTTACCCAGGTTAGCAGCGGTTCGGTTAAGCAATTGAAAGATTGAGTCATCTAAATCTATATTTAAGGTAGTCATTTTTATTCTCACAAATTTATCAGCTGACCGGCATCCATTGCCGGCTTCTAATAAAAATAAAGCAATAATTGAACCATATTTGAAATATTTTTTATAACCATGATGTTATGAATTCCCCTATTTTTCTCTGCCGTAAAAGTGTAACAAATTCAGGACACAGTCATCATTCGTGTTAGGTATAGCATGGATTGGCGTAGGGTAAGGACACTAAGTTTTCAACTACACTTCAGAAAGCTATTAAGTATAAGATGACAATAATAAGCACTAAATGACAATAAATTAATAACATTTCAAATGGGGGGGCTAGCGCAATAACTGTTTCGTTATTGTAATCGGGCATCAATTTTCTACAAGATCGGCGACACCGTAAATGCCCATTAAATATAATGCGCCATAATTATTTCGAGCATAATAGTCGCTATTAAAATGCTATAGTTTTTTGACATATCCAGTGTTTTTCTTGTAAAACTTTACAAACAACCAGGTATTACAATATATTACCCACTATATACCTACACTTTTCCGCTATCCACTTAAGACAGGATGCTAAAAATAAAGCTATTCGTGGTGAACTTATCGAACCTTGAGCGGTTTTTCTGACCTTAGACAAACTCAGGCGAGCAGTTAAACTCCAGATAAATCATTATGATTTTAAATACCCCCATAAATACATTATTGATTAAACTATAGGGAAAGCGGTGTAGATTCAAAATAATGAATACACGGTTACACACTTATGTTCACTGCTTTTTCGGTACCTCACCTACTGATAATTTAACAGACCACACATAATTCCTAATGCACAGCCCAAAAATGAGTTAGCCTAATTATGATATGTCCATCAACTACCCAAAACATCGTTGCTAAATCGGGTAGTGGGGCATATATAAAATCAGTTTTGCTCAACACACCAAAATTATCACTTTTAATATCATTCAACATATAGCGCCGTCATGACATGGTTTTCGATACTTTATCGTGTAGGTGTATATAAAATTCTGTGGATACTTTTTCTACTCGGTTTTACGCTTTTTTTGCAGCAACACGACGCATTAAAACCCTGGAATAACCAGCTGTACGATGTTGGTTTAAAAATGTTTTCACGACCCAGCAACCAGGACATTGTCATTGTTGCCATTGATGCGCCCAGTTTAAAAAAAATAGGTAACTGGCCTTGGTCTCGTCGTACACATGCGGAATTAATCGAACGATTAACGGCCGCCAAAGTAAGGGCCATTGGGCTTAATCTGGTTTTTGACAAAGCCAATCCCAAAGACCCACAAGGCGATAAAAAACTTATCCATGCCATCCGTAATAGTGGCCGCGTTATCCTGCCTGTTTTTCCGGAAACACTCAGCCCTAAAAAAATGTTGCAAGCTTTATTGCCTTGGCCGGAATTGGTGACTGCGGCGGCGGGTTTAGGGCATGTTGATGTTGAAATGGATAGTGACGGTGTGGTACGCAGCACCTGCTTACAAGCCGGCGTAAAAGGCTTGTACTGGCCTTCTTTCGCATTGGCATTATTATCCATTAATGAGCCCAATAAACACCGCTATTTAAAAGGCGTACACCCCAACCGAATAGAGGACTGCCCTTGCTGGCAGCGTGATTTTCGTATTGAAATACCTTTTGCTAATCCAACTCAGCATTTTAAGCAGGTATCTTATGCAGATGTGCTCACCAACGCCAAGATAAGAACCCAGTTACATGGAAAAATAGTTATCGTTGGGACGACCGCTTCCGGACTGACACAGCTTTTTAAAACACCGTTACATCAAAACTCAAAATTAATCAGCGGTTCAGAAATTATTGCCTATACACTGGATGTTTTACTTAACAACCTGTCAATACAAGCACTTGCCAAATCCTGGGCATTATTATTAACCCTGTTTTTGGTTGCCATACCTGTGACACTGTATACGCTGGTCTGGCCAAATCGATCACTGTCAATCAGCTTGTCTTTTGGTGTAGTTACGTTAGTGGTAAGCGCAGGGTTATTGAAGCTTTTGCACTTTTGGTATGCTCCCATACCGGTATTAGTCACACTGATGGCCAGCCACATCCTTTGGAGCTGGTATCGCCTGGATTTTTTTACCCGTTTGCTATTTTCCGAAAGGCAATTTGCTAAAGCGGCGTTACACTCGATCGCCGATGCCATTATTACCACCAGTTGCAAAGGCTTTATTGAGTACATGAACCCTGCCGCCGAGCAATTAACCGGTTATTCGTCCAAATCGGCACAAGGTTTACATCTGGACACGGTACTGACTTTTGCCCAGCAGGACTATGATGCCAGCAACGATCTGGAAAGCTTCACCCATAATTTAACTGACGGCCAGGAATTCAACACCATCATGCCACGGTTTTTGGTTAATCATTTAGGTGAAGAATACGCCATACAAATCAAAGGCACGCCGATAAAAAATCACAACCACATTATCGGCATGGTGTTTACCCTGAGTGACCTGACCAAAACCTTGCAAATCAGCAGCAAGATAGCGCACATGGCTACCCACGATCCGTTGACAGGGCTACCCAATCGCATACTCCTCCAGGAAAACATCGCCAATGCCATTTTGTCGGCAAATCGTAATGGCCATTATTTTGCCATTTTATTTATAGATCTTGATGGTTTCAAAAAAATCAACGATGGCTTGGGGCATACCGTGGGTGATTTTTTGCTCAAAGAGGTAGCCATTCGCCTACGTACCGACATGAGGCAACTGGATACCGCCGCACGCTGGGGTGGCGATGAGTTTGTGGTACTGGTCAATCACTTGCCGTCTGAAGAAACCATCGCCCCTATTGCCAGTAAAATTTTGCAGCGCTTATCCCCCCCGTACTTTCTTGCTGGACAAACACTGTACGTCACACCCAGCATAGGCATTAGCATTTTCCCCAAAGACGGCCTGACCACGGAAATCCTGCTAACCCATGCGGATGCTGCCATGTATCGCGTTAAGGAAGAAGGCCGCAACAACTTCAGCTTTTATTCCAATGGCTTGAATGAATCGGCGAAAAAACGCTTGATTATGGAAAAAGAAATGTATGTCGCACTGGAAGCGGGGCATTTTGAGGTTTTTTATCAGCCACAGGTCAATTTAAAAACCAACAAAATTATCGGTGCAGAGGCTTTACTGCGCTGGAATCATCCGCAAAAAGGCCTGATTCGACCCGGAAAATTTATCACGTTAGCCGAAGAAACCGGCTTAATCAACCCGATCAGTACGTGGCTATTAAATACCGTGTGCGCCCAGTTGCATATCTGGCAACAAACTGACTTACCCTCCATCACGGTTGCCATTAATCTGTCACCGCGCCAATTTATGCAAAATGATTTATATCAGCGCATCAACCAGGCGCTTATCAATCATCAGGTACAAACCGGCAGCCTTAAAGTTGAAATCACCGAAAACCTGATGATTAAAGATATTGAACGCGTCACCCAAACGCTGTTAGACATCAAGGCATTAGGCGTATCGATTGCCATTGATGATTTTGGTACCGGTTATTCGTCTTTAAGTACACTCAAAAACTTCCCTATCGACCAGCTAAAAATAGACAAATCGTTTATTGAACAGCTCAATCTGGATGAAAACGCCAACAGCCTTATCCAGACGATTATTGCCCTGGGCCATAATATGCACATGGATGTTGTTGCGGAAGGGATTGAAACCCTTGAGCAATTGAACTGCTTAAAAGCGTGGAACTGCGATGTGATGCAGGGTTATTACTTTAGCAGACCGCTACCGGTTGCTGCCATGACGGCTTTATTGCACAGGGAAAACATGCCGCCTGATGAGCAGAGCATCTCTGCGTAGATATTTAAAAACGTAACTACTCAGCTATCCCAAAGATAGAGTAAAAAGTTCTTATTTGTCCACGGAAAGCACAAAAAACACGGAGAAATGTGGATATTTTGTTGCAAAAAGAAGTATTACCGAAAACCTTTTGTGCCGCTTAAAAGCGCCTACTTTTGGTTTCCGTGGACTTTGTTGTAACATCCACTGA
>NZ_FUKJ01000464.1 GCF_900163745.1 Crenothrix polyspora | reverse complement strand
TTTTTGGCGCAGAAGCGGATTTGTTGCGGGAATTGTCGCTGTATATTATTCAGCGTAATCATTGATATTTCGTAACTGTTCAGTCCCCCTCTTTGAAAAAGAGGGGTTTAGGGGAGATTTTTTTAAATAAATCCCCCTCAACCCCCTCGTAAACTCTCCCCCTTTTTCAAAGGGGGAGGTGAACGCATACGATATTTCTTTCCGGCATCTTTGCATTAGCTATACTGTTCGGATGTAGAGACGCAAGATTTTGCGTCTCTACGGTCAGTACCTTCGCCAAAATGTGTGGTGTAAGAAGGTAAGGTGAGTGTGACAGCCTAACGCAGCTGTTAGGCGATCAATGCGTTTAACACTTACATAAGCCCACCCAGTTGTATAGAATACGTATTTTGCTTTAAATCAGCTGATGCGTATTCAACTCCTGCCTCCCCAACTTATCAACCAAATTGCTGCTGGTGAAGTCGTCGAAAGGCCTTCTTCTATCGTTAAGGAACTGGTTGAAAACTGTTTTGATGCCGGTGCGAATCAAATTGTTATCGAGATAGAGCAGGGCGGTACGCGACTGATCAAAATCAGGGACAATGGCTGCGGTATCGAGAAAGATGATTTGTCGTTAGCCTTATCCAGACATGCCACCAGTAAAATTGCCTCGCTACACGATTTGGAACAAGTTGTCAGTATGGGTTTTCGTGGTGAAGCATTGCCCAGTATCAGCTCCGTCGCAAGACTCACATTAATTTCCCGCGTTGCTAATGTAGATTGCGCATGGCGCGTCAGCGCAGATGGTTCGGAACGCGATTTTAATCCCCAGCCCGACCCGCATCCACAAGGTACCACCGTTGATGTGCGTGATCTTTTTTATAATACTCCGGCACGGCGCAAGTTTTTAAAAACCGAAAAAACCGAATTCGCCCATATTGAAACCGTTGTGCAGCGGCTAGCGTTAAGCCGGTTTGATACAGGGCTTACACTTTTACATAATCAAAAAGAAATACTGACGCTAAAGCCGGCCGTTACGGATGTGCAACAAGAGCAACGCATCGCCGGTATCTGTGGCTCGGCATTCATCGACAATGCAGTAAAAATTGATTTTGAAGCCTCTGGTTTGCGATTAAGTGGTTGGGTGGGGTTGCCGACGTTTTCGCGCAGCCAGCAAGACATGCAGTTTTTTTATGTCAATGGCCGGTTGATCCGCGACAAGCTGGTTTCTCATGCGATTAAGCAGGCCTACCAGGATGTTTTGTTTCAGGGTCGCCATTCGGTATTTGTTTTATATCTTACGCTTGATCCGGCCTTGATTGATGTTAATGCCCATCCTGCCAAAACCGAAGTGCGCTTTAGGGAGGGGCGATTGGTACATGATTTTTTATTTAGTGCCTTGCATCGGTCACTGGCCAATATAAGACCTGGGAAAACCACAGCAGCCACTTATGCCGCGCCAGAATTTAAGCCGACATCCGACTCAGGAAATAGGCAGTTGCCCAGTACACAACCGTCTTATCGTTTTCTGCGGCCGCCGCAACAAGCTACGTTACCCTTGCATGTCTCAGAAGATAGGCAGGCTTATCGACAATTACCCAGTGCTTTTGTTTCAGATACGCAGCCTGTACAACAACCACAGGCTGAACAGGAACACCCACCTTTAGGTTACGCGCTCGCTCATATCCACGCTGTTTTTATCCTGGCTGAAACCAAAACCGGCGTTATTTTGGTTGATGCTCATGCTGCCCATGAACGTGTCACTTATGAGCGATTAAAGCAGCAGTATGGTGAGGGTGTTGTGCCCAGCCAGCCTTTATTATTGCCGATTAAACTTAACGTGCGTTCTGTGGAAGCAGATTTGGTCGAACAGCACAGCGAATTTTTTACTTCACTCGGCTTTGAGTTGAATCGCAGCGGGCCGGAAGCCATTATTTTACGGTCAATTCCCGCTTTATTGGGACAGCATGATGTCGATACCTTGATTCGTGATGTGCTTGCCGATATGGTTGAGCACGGTACAAGCCAACGCATACAAGAGCAATCCAACCATATTTTGTCGACTATCGCTTGTCACAGTGCAGTAAGGGCGCATCGTCGGCTTACCATTGCTGAGATGAACGCCTTGTTACGTGATATGGAACGCACGGAACGCAGTGGCCAGTGTAATCATGGCAGGCCAACCTGGGTGGAGTTATCGGCACAGGATTTGGATAAGTTTTTTCTACGGGGACAGTAAATGCAATTATGACGGCTGCAATGCACCCCCGCAACTACTGCCTTGTCCTGCGGTACAGCCGTAACAATGCTGGCCCACAGTAATCGCTGCCCCCTTTAAGGCTTCATCCAATACCGTGCTTAAATGCGTTTTTACACCGCCCAGAGGTAAGTTCAGCATTTGGTTAAAGTCGCAGTCATAGACATAGCCTTGCCAATCGACACTCAAGGTATTGCGACACATCACGCGGTCAAGATTTTCCGCGCGGTGGCTGTTTCTCAATACCTGCATATAATCATCAAACAGCCCTTTGCTGATCAACATGCTGCCAAAACGTTGGATCGGCAGATTGGCCAGGGCGAATAATTGGTTAAAATCGATGTTATAGTGCGCTTTCAAATGTTGCTTGTAGGCCAGTTCCAGCGCGTTTTGTTCTGGTGGCAAGTGAGTGCCTTGCGGATTAAACACCAGATTGAGTTTTAGCGGGCTATCCGGTTGCCCATAGCCTAGCTTGTTTAATTTTTGTAATGCCAATAGACTGGCATTGAACGTACCTTTACCGCGTTGCTTATCAACGTTGTCTTCCAGATAACAGGGCAGGGAGGCGATAATTTCAACGTTGTTGTCGGCTAGAAATTCCGCGACATCCTCATAGCTAGGTTCTTGCAGGATGACCAAATTACAGCGGTCAATGACGCTAATACCCAGCTCTCTGGCTTTGGTGACTAAATATTTAAAATGCGGATTCATTTCCGGCGCACCGCCCGTTAAATCCAGCGTATGCACATTGTGGTGTTGCACAAAATCCAAAACCAGGTCAATGGTGGCTTTATCCATTAATTCAGTACGTTTAGGCCCTGCGTTGACATGGCAATGCGTACAACTGAGGTTGCATAAATAGCCCAGATTAACCTGTACTATCTGTAGCGTGTGTCGATTAATTGCCGGAAAATCGGTGTGTTGAAGGTGAGGGAGCGTATCGTGCATAATCAGTTTTTGCTAAAGTAAATATCACCATAGTAGGCCGTTGCCTTACTTTGTGTATTGTCGGTATCGGTCATAATGGCGACAGCATCAACATACGGGATGTCCTCGTGGAATTGTTGTTTAAAATCGGCAAGCACATTACGCTTTTCTGTATACCATGTGCCAATTTTATCATCGGATGAACGAAGAGCCATCATCATGACATTGTCGCCCGCGAATGCGTTTGGCCATGGTTTACCCTTGGGCGTAGTGCTGGCCCAGACATAATTAATGGCTTTAGTACGCCAAAAAGCGAGGCCGCCACGCGTAACCACATAAATCCGCGCGGCATAGTCGTCACCTGAACGTGATTGTTCATTGATTTTTCCAAGGGCGTTGTCAACGCGCCAGCGCCAATTTAGGATGGGTGTTTTTTGCAGGTCGATGCGTTGTTCCCTGAAAAGTCCGGATGCACTATTCACACTTTCCGCTTTTAAAACGTTAGTGCCATCGTCATCGATAACTTGGTATTGGGTTTGATTTTTGAATTCCCGGCTTTGCCAATGTGTGAGTGAGCCCGATGAAAAATCACCGAGCATGAGTAAATTATCATCCGCACAGGGCGATTTGCCCAGCAGCATGAGCAACATGACGTATAAATGCCTATGGCCGCATGTCATTTTACAACTCGCTTAAAGGGTGTAAGTGCTTGATTTGTTGTTATACAGTAACCATCTGATGTTGTAAATATGTCAATTTGTATTAAAAAAACCATAAGATAGGCTAGTTTATTTTTTTTGTTGCTATATAATGGCCGCCTCATCAACGTTATCGATGCCTCGGTGGCGAAATTGGTAGACGCAAGGGACTTAAAATCCCTCGGTGGTAACACCGTGCCGGTTCGACTCCGGCCCGAGGCACCATACTAACGCTCGAATTTCTTAGCGTGCTTTTTTAAAGCTTTGGATTTAACACAAAGCGCTATAAAAATATCCTAACATAAGGCTTCTTTTGTCCTTATCTAAAACAAAATCACAAAGATTGGCATTGAATCCTCAAGCATTACATCAGGCAGCTCTCATTCAATACCGCCCCGGTATAGATGGCCTAAGAGCCGTTGCTGTCATCAGTGTCATTGTTTTTCATATCAATCCAAGCTACCTAGCGGGTGGTTTTCTGGGTGTGGACATCTTTTTTGTCATTTCGGGTTACTTAATTACCCTGTTGTTGGCAAAAGATATTGCTAACACCGGCCGACTTAATCTGGTTGATTTTTATCGCCGCAGAATACAACGCATTTTTCCGGCCTTGTTGTTTATGCTGGTGGCCACTTTGTTGGTGGGGTATTTTATGTTGGTGCCCAAAGATTACGCTGCATTGTCTAAGTCGGCGTTATGGTCGCTATTTTCAGCGGCAAATATCTACTTTTTTTCTTCTATAGATACCGGTTATTTTGCTACTGGCAGTGAAGAGCTACCCCTATTGCATCTTTGGTCGCTGGGTATTGAAGAGCAATTCTATATTTTATGGCCTTTTATTGTTTGGCTGTTAGTCAAGTGGGTAAAATCAACCACATCACGCCTGGTCATTGTTTCCGTTGTACTTGTTGCCTCGTTGTTGTCGGCTCAGCTGTTTTTACACAGCCACCAATCATTTACCTATTACATGCTACCGACCAGAGCCTGGGAATTAATGGCCGGTGGTTTGGTGGCATTAATGGTATTCGCGAATATTGGCTTAAATAAGCAGTGCTCACAAGTTGCGGCTGGCCTTGGAGCTGTGGGAATTGCCTTGAGCCTTGCACTGGTATCAAAAAATGACGATGTACCAGGTTTAGCGGCGATTCCTGTGGTGTTGGGCAGTGCCTTGGTGTTAATGTCTGGCGATAAAACCTTCATTGGCCGTTTTTTGTCCTTAAAACCCATAGTGGCTATTGGCCTTGTGTCTTACTCGGCTTATCTTTGGCATTGGCCTATCTTGGCTTTTTTAAGATATGCGCTAGTAAAAGTGGATGTACCAATAATGGCTGGAGTCATGGTGGCGACATTTACGATGGCCAGCCTGAGTTATTTTTGTGTCGAGCAGCCCTTAAGAAAGCGTAAGACCAGTCAAAAAAATATTTTTGTCTGGTATTTTTCTGTGCCGGTTGTCATGATTGCCACACTGTCGGTATTGATGATTCATCTTATCAGCGTTAAAAATCCAGCGCTGTATGACTGGAAAAGTTACCGTGCGGTAAACGCCGATACGCGTGCGGCTTTTGCTTATGATTTTAATTGTCAATACGATGATTTTTCAGTAGGTGCGCTTACTTTGGCAGGATGTGTTTTTCCTGAAGGGAGACGGCCTACGGTTTTGCTGGTGGGTGATTCACATGCCGCGCATTATCTGGGCATGTTGCGGGTATTTGCCCAGCGTTACGGATTTACGCTCAGAAATGCAACGCAAAGTGCCTGCCCTCTGTTGCTGGATGCGGGCAAACTGAACTGGATCAATAAAAAATACACCCACGGCTGTGCTATTTATAGGGATGCTGTCAAATCCGAACTCTCTAAATACGATACTGTTATTATGGGGGGGACCTGGAATACTTATGATCAGTCGGGCAAAAAAGCCTTTAGGTTAAAGCTGAAAGATACCGTGAGTATTTTGTCGGGCCAAGTGAAAAACGTTATTATTTTGGCTAACATTCCAATCATTAGTGACTATAACAAGGAATGCCAGATTCGTAGCGTCAAAATGCCGCATTTACAGTGCGAGAAACGCCATCTGAGACACGGTAAAACGGCTCCTATAAACCGGTATCTGTCTGGCTTAAGTAAAACTTATCCGAATGTGCATTATTTTGATATTCGAGACCAGTTGTGCAAGGATGATACCTGTTCGCCTTACTTTAACGATATTCCGGTTTACTTTAATAGTACGCATCTGACGATGGCAGGCTCGCAAGGAATCGGTGAAAAAATGCTTAAAGATAACGATCCAGGCTTATCTATTTTTGAAAAAATAGGCCGTGTGCCGCAACAAGCGAATTAGTGTAACTATTAAAAAAAGTCCACGGAAAGCACAAAAAACACGGAAAAGTGTGAATAATTTGTCGGAAAAAGAATTATTACCGAAAATTTTGTGTCTTTTGTGCTTTCCGTGGAGAGATAAAAACGCTGTAGCCTATTTTTTGAACGGCTGAGTAGTTACGAACTAGTTTTTTAAGCGCGGATCAGTCAACGCCAGGCATCCTTATTAACGCCAATCATTGGTTGACTCAAAAAAAATGTCGCTAAACTGGCACCGATGGTATCGGCAAGCCAATCCATTGCATCAGAAGATCGCCCATTTACAAACGATTGATGCCATTCATCCGTTGCACCGTACACACTACAAAAAGCAATACTGACCAAAGTCAGGGACAGGGTTTGAGCAGTAAAAGGCTTAAAACAGCGCCACGCCAATACGCCCATAATGAAATAAGCACTGGCGTGATACAGTTTGTCCTGGTATAGAATGCCAAAATCAATCGGTGGCTTTAGTGATGCGCACGCGGAAAGCCAGTAGATATAAGCGCAATAGGCACATAAGGCCAGAATATTTAAAAGTTTAGCTCTATCTGTTTGCGGTTTAATCATAATATAAAGGCGAGTCATGAAAACGGTATTTGAGTATGCTGAAGCCTGTTTGCGTAGCCCAAGTATAGAAGAAAAGTTGGCGCTTACTCACCAGGCTTGGCAATGCGAACAATCAGGGCTATTGCATTTTGACACGAATAGCCCGGTGATGGCTATTGCTGACGTTAATTTCCCCGCTAAACCGGCATTATTGCCGCCACGCGCCATGCCAAATCGCAAATTAACCACCGTTGATGGGGTCGTGGCGTTTTTTCATGCCATCGCGCACGTTGAATTTATGGCCATCAGTTTGGCGTGGGATTTATTGTACCGGTTTCGCGGATTGCCTGAGCAATTTTATCGTGACTGGCTGCGTGTTGCCGATGAGGAAGCGCAGCATTTTGAATTGCTACAAGGCCATTTACGCACCCTGAATGTCCAGTATGGCGACTTACCTGCCCATAACGGTTTGTGGGATCATGCCGTCGATACGGCAGATGATTTGCCTGGGCGTTTGGCGATGGTGCCGCGCTGTATGGAAGCACGGGGCCTGGATGTCACGCCGGGCATTATCGCTAAATTTGCAGCGGTGGGTGATAATGTTGCTGTTGCGCTATTAACGCGGATTTTAACTGATGAAGTCGGTCATGTAGAACGTGGTTCATATTGGTTTAAATTCGTGTGCAGCCAACAGGGATTAGCGCCGGAAGCACATTATCAAACGTTAATTAAGCACTATTATCGGGGCGGTAAGCCGAAAGGCCCTTTTAACCGGGAAATGCGTATAATCGCAGGCTTTTCGGACACTGAATTAGACTGGTTGGAAAGTTAATCATGATGAAAACACACACTATTGCCGATTACCCGCTGTTTGCCTTGGGTTTTAGGGTTTTTTTCGCTTTGGCTGGCTTGTCTGCGCTGGTTTTGCTGGTACTGTGGAGCGCCATTTTTAAAGGGGCGCTCACGCAAGACAATTATTTTTCAGGCACTTATTGGCATGCCCATGAAATGCTGATGGGCTATTCGGTAGCGGTTATCGCTGGTTTTCTGCTGACGGCAGTCAAAAACTGGACTGGTGCAGAAACGATAACGGGAAAGCCCTTAGCAGGATTGGCATTGTTGTGGTTATATGGCCGCGTTGTCCCTTTTTACGAGGGTTTATTGCCGGATGTACTGATTGCGCTAGTCGACTTTGCGTTTTTACCGATATTGGCTTATCAGGTCAGCAAACCCATTTTGCACGCTAGACAGTATAGGAACTTGATTTTTGTGGGGGTGTTACTGTTATTGGGCGTGGGTAATGGTTTGATGCACAGCGAAATACTAGGTTTTCAAAAAACTGGCGCGGCAATCGGCATTCAAATCGTAATGGCGACTATCATCGTTCTGATTCTTATTATTGCCGGTCGGGTTTTTCCTTTTTTTACCAATCGGGGCTTATCAGCGACTTTGGTTATCAAAAATCCGGTTTTGGACGCGCTAGCGATTGCATCGGCGGTGCTGGTATTTGATTTACAAATTTTTGGCATTACCGGCAGTGTGCTGGCGATTGCTGCCGTTATTGCTGCGCTGGCTAATCTGGTTCGGGTTTACAGCTGGTATGTACAAAAAATCTGGTATGTGCCGTTGTTATGGGTGCTGTATACCGGCTACGGCTGGCTGATTTTAGGTTTCGTGTTAACAGCGTTATCGGCTTACGCCGTTGTCTTACCGTCTATTGCTATTCATGCGTTTACCGTAGGCGGGATCGGCGTACTCACCGTGGGTATGATGGCCAGAGTATCTTTAGGCCATACCGGCAGGGCGTTAAGAGCATCAAATAGCATAGTTGTTGCTTTTGTGTTGATTAATTTGGCCGCCCTGTTTAGGGTAGTGTTACCGATTGCTTTACCTGCCTGGTACGGCAGTTTGATTTATCTTTCCATATTGCTGTGGTTGGCGGCATTTTCTTTATTTGTTTTCGTGTATTTACCTATATTGTCCAGTGCCAGAGTTGACGGACAACAAGGTTAGCCGTAGTTTTGTAACATTGCCGGAAAATAGTTAGCCTAATTTCCGGTTTCTCATTTAATGCGGGAAAGAGTGGGGTTTAACCATTTGTCGCGCATTAAATTAAAAGCCTAATTCCTCAACGCTATCACAAATCAGCGAGAAATATTTCACCAATGTGTGTGAAATAGTTCACAGATTTATACACCATTTTACTTTACTATAAGTTTGCTTCAATTTGATCGTATCAGTTTGAGCAACGGAGAACATATAGTTTTGACAGGGTGTAGTGTGGGGAGCAATGTATGAAATTACAGCCATTCATAAAAGTTATCAGACGGTGCTGTGTTATTCCACTGTTGTTGAGTAGCGCAGCGTTCGGTACAGAATTTTACTCTGTGGATTTTGCCGCTGGCTACAATCCCGTTACCCAACAAGCACAAACCAATCTGACTGCACAGGGCTTTAGTCCGGGCTTGCTTGATGGCATATTGAGCAGTGAGACCCTAGGAGCGATTCTAGCCTTTCAGGATATGACAGGTCTGCCCGTTACTGGCGTGCTGGATAACGCCACCCTGGCTAAATTGGCCATTACTACAGATGATACCCCCCCCGTACAAAATTGGCATCCCATACCCACACAGGATGAGATTGATCTTTTGGTTGCCACCAGCGCCTATGCTGATTATGTTGCCAACGCGCCCGGTGTTAATTTGGATATTCCCGGCTTAGCCATACTGGACGCTATGAATCAAAGTGCCGATGCTTTTGGTGGTCGCCGTCCTGGACAACCCATGCATACCGACCGAGGTTATAAAGCAGTGTCAGCTTGTTTAAAAACCGGGAATTCAGCTACGCACTGGTCTGATCTTACCCTGCACTATTATTGTCAGATGTCATTGCCGCGTGCGTGTTATTCCTCGGCGATAGGCCACAAATCGGCAGAGGATGTGCAATTATCCAGAACGACCGCTTATGAGGGATGCGCCAAGGGCGAGTTGGCTTGGTCGTCAGAGTTTAACTGGGTGGTGAAAAATCAGCCATTGGTATTTCAGTTTGTCATGTTTGGTCAAACACATGCCTTTAATCATGAGCAGGAACAGGCGGTCATCAATACGTTTTATGGGGTTAAGTATCCAGGTGATCCAGAAGAGTGTCGGTTAAAACGCCCACGTCGAGCTAACGATCCGGTAGATGGTAGCCATTGTTTGGCAAATAAAACCATGCTGAAAAGCTTGGTGGGCAAAGGTTTTTAAGTAGTTATCAGACGGCTTTACAGCGGGGGGTAGGTGATGGAAAGCAATCTTCTTATTATGGGTGTTGGTTGTGTTGTTGCGGCTATTATTGGCGGGGGCTTTCGATTTTTTGGTATGGACGTTCCGTTAATCAACTCAATAAAGCGGCAAATGTTGTTAGGTTTATTCGGTCTGGTGCTTATTAGCCCTACCGTTAATCCCAATGGCTTAACGCATTTTAAATGTGATCGGTATGCCCGTGTAGCCATTGAGCAGCATAAAAAAAACCTGAAATTGGGTTGTAATCTGGTGGGGATTCGCTGGCATGATAATTTCGAGGGTCATTATAACTGGTGTTTAAGCCAGTCTAATGGCATTTCCAAGTATGAAATGGACTTACGTAAAAGCAAATTGGATGATTGCGCTAAATCAGTGAAGATTTAATTGGCGATACAAAATTTGCAGGGTGGATTCAATGCAGCGTTCTTTTTTTAATTTCATTCATGACTGTATTTGGGTTAATGCCCAGCTCTCTAACCACTGCACTAATACCGCCACTGTTCATTGTGCTATCAAGAATTTGAGTTACGTAATCATTATAGCGGTAGTCCAGGATAAATGTCTTCATTAAACAATCAGCTTGCAGGCAGCTATAGCGCTGTTTTCCGTTCTTGGTTTTTCCACGATTCGCTATTTGATGGCTACCGCAACTTGGGCAACATACGGATATTGAAACCATATCGAGATTCCAGTCACGGTTGCTTGTCATAAATTTTGATGATTAGGTTATAAAACCAGGGTGGGCGAAACAGTACGATCCAAATTAATATTAACGGGGTGATGGGGATTGGGCTAATTTCAAGAATTGAAATAAACACAAGAATAAAAAGACACAGTGTGCGCATAACTTATTTCCTTGTTGGTATCATCCAATTGTAGAGCAAAGTTTAAAAATTCATAAACAATGAAACCATAGCCAAATGGCGCATGGTGTTATTGGTGTGGGTCGCGTCATCCAGGTATTGATTCATATAGCCGCCTTCCAATTTAAGTTAATCAGTTACGGTATAGATTTCGTTAGGTCTGCCCATACACAATCTCAGATAAACCCGCGCAGCGGCAATACCGTTAACAACGAAAGCAATGGTAATAGGCAGTGCAAACCACAGATGTTTGCTACTGGCGTGGGCTAGCAAAAGGTCTTCACCGAGAAACGCGGGCGTAATGGGAAAGCCGACTATCCCTAAGAAACTTAAAAATAATAACAACGATAGTTTTGGTTGTGTCTCTGCCATCGCTCGAAAGGCAAACGGTGCATCGTTGAAGCAGTGATTTTTGAGCAATTTGCGCAGCACGATGACACCCAGTAACCACGCAGGGAAAATGCCAGAGAAAAACATCAACACATCAGAGCCAATATGGGGATTGATCAACAAAACGGCGACACCGGAAAGTGCGTAACTTAATAAAATAGCGTTCCACACTTTAAAGGGGCTGTGCTTTTGACTAAAGGCACTGGATGAGGCAAAAATCATCGCCAGGGATGTTGGTATGGCCAGGTATTTTGTGTCGATGTAGGTGCCGTTACTCAGAAATACACAGGTACCCACGGTAGTTAAGATTATTATGGCTAACCACCAAAGATTGAGTGCATTTATCCAGCTACCTATGCGTTTAAAGGGTGTCCATAACAGGTTGCGCACCAAAAACTCCAGTCCGCCTTCTTGCAGGGAGAAAACATATAGGGTGTTTTGTAATACTTCCGGTAACTGGTTACGAATGGAGAGGGGCAAAAACTGATTCATTGAGGTTTTTTCAATATAGAAATCAGTATCAGCCGCACCTTCTACCCGCAGTAGGTGGGTAATAATGGATGGCGATACCAGCAACTGATAGCAGCGTAAAAAGGCGTTACCCATAAAGTGGAATAACACCAGTGTATCCAGCCCCAGCGACAGCTCGATAAACATAAAGCCGACCTGGGTTATGGACGAGTATGCAATTTGGCCTTTGATATTCGATTGGGTTTTTTCAGAAATACTGGCGATAAATACCGTTAATAAGCCGATGACAAAAATAATGGCGCGGGTGACATAGTGGTAGCTCCAGATCGGGTCGGTGCGTAACAGCAAGAACACCCCTAGATGCACCGATAATGCCCCGTAGAAAATAGCACTGGACGGCGTTGGCCCCTCCATCGCGCGGGGTAGCCAAAAACAGAACGGAAACTGTGCCGATTTACCCGATGCCGCGATGATAATTAAACAGGTTAGCAGCGATAATTCACCATAGCCTAATGAGGCCAATATATTGCCTTCAGATAGACTGGTGAGCTGGCTGAAGTGCGGACTTTCATGAAACAGCATGTGGCTCATCCAGGTACCCAGCAGCAAGCCGATGTCGCAAAACCGGTAGATGGTATAGGCGCGTAATGCGTTTCTTATCGGTTGAACGCGGTGGCGATAGAAGGCAATCAGCAAGAACGATGATATGCCGACAATCTCCCAGCCAGCAAACAGCATGTCGATAGAACCGGACAGAATGATCAGGTTAAGCCCAAACAAAAAACCAAAAATATTCAGGAAAAAGCGTTTGTAACCGGCCTCTCGATGCAGGTAATAACGGCAATACTTAACGATGATAGAAAATATGATCCACACACACAGCAAATAAACAGCGCCCACCCGATCCAGGAAAAACAAAATGGGGAAGTGGTAATCTTCTGTTTTGTACAGGGTAAACCATTCGTACTCAACACTGTGAAAGCCTTGGCTTGCCCATAACGTCAGTAAGATAAGGATGCTTAAGCCTGTTAAATGGGTGATCCAGGCGCTAATGGTTGAGATCAGTCTTTCGTTTTTAGGTGATAAAAACACCAATAGAAAGCCTAGCAACGGTATAAATTGGCAGGCGAGTATAAGTCCGTTCATGAGGGTCTCCGAGTAAACTGATAGGCTGGGATGGTTTGATTTTGAATATCAAACACGTCTTCTGGACGAGTGAATAACGGTGTTGTCGCCTGTGCGGGTAAGTCGATGCCTTGCCAGCTAGACTCCGAATACAAAGACAGTTCCCGATCTGTAGGGCGACAAGCTACCAGACGAATCCAGTCATTATCCAGCCACTCTTTAAGGTCGCCGATTTTGGCCAACGCTTTATCGATAATCTCCGGCGTTTGTTCGATGACAATCAGCAAGCGTGCCGGTTCGTGTACTTCAATCATCTGTTGCGGCAAACCGGTACGCAAGTCGCCTTCGACACCATTGGCAACCCCCAGCAAGCCAATGACGTTGTGCGGTAGTTTGGTGCCCGCGCCGTACACTGAATTATCGATCCTGGAAAACAGGTATTCCAGATTAATGCCGCCGCAGACCGGAATAATCGCGCCCATAATCTTGGCCAAAATATCGCCGTTGGGGTCAGTTTCAGCGGCATAAGAATGCAGGAAGCAACGCCGGTCGAGAAACAAATCTTTAGTCAGTTCACGCTTACCCACGACGCAATACAGATTATTGGAATGGTTGTATTCTGGTCTGGGTTCAAAGATTGACGAGGCGCGGGCTCGGACGTGTTGGTGCGCTTTGTTATGGGCTTTGGGGGACAGTTCAAACCAGCGGCAGCGTTCTTTGGCGTTTAATTCCAGCGCCTCATTCATGGTGGCTTTGAACGCTTCCAATTCTTTAAAGGCGAAGGTTTCATGCAGCTCGGCATCGAAATAACTGACTTCATCACGGCTGGTATTGTGCAGCGCGGCAATAAAACGGGTGTTGGTAGGAATATCAATACCGCGTTCGCGCAGTATTTTACGTACTGATTCATGATTGGCCATCCAGGCGAAAGCACGGGCATTGGGTGATCCCGGTTTACCGGAACAGGCACCGCAATCATAAGCGGCAAAGTGGGGGTTATTTACGCTGCTGGAACCGTGCGCAACAATCACCACCAAAGCGGCAAAATTGTCGGTTAAACCTATATTGGTTAACAGGCCGCCTACGCGATCCGCCATTTCTTTAAATGAAAAACCCAACAGGTAGCCCTCTTTAGTGGGCGTATCCGATTCTCTGAGTAAATGTAATTTAGAATGGGGTTTGATCTCACTGAGGGTTTTTATTTTCGGCAACTGCGAGGTAGGGCGAAATACATTCCAGGCCAGGCGTATGGCATAGCCTATCCCCAAGGTTTGGGTAAATAGCCAGCCCCGCAATAGGGAGTGCGACGTAAAGTGCATATTGGAAAAATCACTGTCTTTAGGTTTCGGGGCAGTGCCCGATTCCATAATTAAATGATTGGGCGTGATGACCACGGGGCACTGGGCGACTGGATAGGCATCATCCAAACCTTGATACAGAAAATCTATGCCGAAAAAACCCGCCGCACCGAAGGTTTCTATGCCTGGGTTTAAGGTTTCCAGATGGCGGCGTATTGAGCACTCGCGGTCATCGATACAAAAAAACGCCTGTATCTTAAGCGCCGATGTGGCATCGGATTCGGGCGGTTTTGTTTGAGTCTTGAGTGCAGTCAGTAGCTCTGTGTGTAACGACCACTCCATCGCTTCGTGCCATACTTTTAAGCGCACCGGCACTTTTGCACTGTTAGCGACGCTAGCCAGGCGTGGGACGCTGGCAAGATCTGGTAATTGTGCAATATTCTGGAAGTGCTCGCCTTTTTTCTTCTGGATAAATGCCAGTTCACAGGCCAGCTCTACCGCAATCAGTTCTTTTAAGGAAATCAGCCGGGGTACTAACAGGATTTGTGGTGCTTGCTCAATCATGCTCACCATGCCAGACCAGCCAGGATGTGCCAGTAGCATTTCCAGTAAATATTGCTCATAAAGTGATTCGTCACCGACGATTTTGTCCAGGCAGGTTTTAATAACCTGATCTGGCGTTTTAAGCATTAGCTCACGTAGGCGGGTGTCATGAAACGGATGCAGCGGTAAAAAGCTATTGTGTATCAGTCTTAAGATGCAGTCCCAAAAGCACTCGCCATTTTTAGGCATTGTCCAGCGGCTAATGCCCTGATCGAGAAAATTACTCAGTAAGCGAAAAATGATCGGGTGTACCCGTGAATTTAAATCCTTTTCAAGGTGTGTTAACAAGGCATTACGAATGCCGTTATTGGCTATGGACAGTGGCGGATAATGGCTGTGGGTATCTTTTTCAAACAGGCTAGCCGTCAGTTTTTCCTGCGCCGTACTTGTCAGTCCAGATCGTGCGACCGCCCATTCAAGTGCGTTTTGCGTGATCCGGCCTTTTTTATGCAGATCTTGGTAATCATCCAAGGGTAAGTAGCTTCTAGCACCAAATACTTTTGCTGCGACTGCTACGCCTTGGTGAAAAGGGTAATGCTGAACTGAATGCAAGGTGTTGTGATGAATGAAGTCTTTAATCGGGCCTTGAGTGGGTAGCCAATGGGCTATGTGTTCGATGGCCTTATCCAGATGGAATGGTGTTAGCTGGGTTTGAGGTATGTGTCCAGTGGCATCGCCTTGATGAACAGGGTGTGTGTGATTTTTCATCGTGATGTTTCCAGCCTTGATGATATGAAAGTAATAATA
>NZ_FUKJ01000466.1 GCF_900163745.1 Crenothrix polyspora | reverse complement strand
CTTGTGCAACACTTTGTTCCAATAGCTGTTTTGAATGCTCAAAGCGGGTATCTATAATCGCCACGTTAGCATTGCCTTCGTCAACAACGATAGCGTGGCCTTCACACGGGCCTTTGAAAAACATGGACATAATCTTGCACGAGCGCTCATCCATGCCAAGGAGAGCAATCTGCAATTGGGTTTTCTGTTGCTTTGTTGATCTCATTAAAATGGCGAATATCGCCCCTCACAAGTATAAATAGGGTGAAAAACACAGGTTACCCCTGTCAACTGCAGTGAGCCAATTATTTATTGTTTCTTTAGGAAAAATACCAAAAGTTTTATAACACTCACAGAACAGCTGTTAGTACAAAATAACAAGCAACTATCACGCCGAATTTTGTAAAAAACATGGCTTTTATTTTAACTATTTGAATTTAATTTATTATTTTTTCTATTTTTTGTTTTAATAATGGTTATGTTATTTCATGGTCTAGCAATATTGTAAAAAATATGGGACAGATTACGTCACTTTAGAGTAATGACTGTCTGTGCGCGTTGTTACGCTCATCTCTTGATGGAGGGGGCTGGGGTGAACAGGCTAAAAGTAAGGGATTGCATTTTTCCATCTCAACCTGATGCCCTCGCTTCAGTCTCTGGAGAAGGAACATTAGAAGCTGTTTGGAAACTCCAAGTCAAAGCCACTAGTGGCATGGTTTAGCGAGTCAAATTTAGATTTCCATTGAAACAATAAGCGAAGCCTTGATCTATCTGGCTTGCATTCAGGGTTTCCAAACAGCCTCTTAGAATTTGCGTGTATCTTAAGTGGTAAGTCCATCCGTTAAGCATTTTCGCATAACTTAGTGACTTTAAACAATATTCTTAGGGTATCTTTAAAATAAAAAAACCGACACATTATTATGTGTCGGTTTTGCGGTGATTTTAGTGAGTGAATTCGATAGTTAGCATCGAGCCCACACAGAGCCGGTCTAGCTAATTTCTTTTGGCAGCTTGAATACACCTACCGAGGCAACCAGTTCTTTTGATAGTTCTACCAGACGGTCAGTCTCAATACCCTGTGCTTGCAGTTGATCGTAGGTTTGAACAGAACTTCTTTGGATGAGCTGCGCTCTTTCTACCAGGCGTAAAGAGGTTTCTGATTGTGCGGTAGAGCTTTTGGCAATACGGTTTACCAACTGCACCAGATTCGCTGTGGTATCACGGGTTTCGCGCATTTCTTCCCCGGCTTTTTGGGCAAGGTCAGTACCACGTACCACCTGGCTGATAGCATCGTTCATGGTGGTTACCGTATCAGCAGTTTCAACCTGGATGTTGTTAACTAGGCTGGAAATTTTTGAAGTCGCATCGCGGGAGTTTTCTGCCAGCTTTTGTACTTCGTTGGCAATTACCGCAAAGCCACGACCGGCTTCACCAGCAGATGCTGCGTGCATGGACGCATTCAGCGCCAGAATGTGTGTACGTTCAGCAATGTCGTTAATCAGGTTAACGATACCGCCAATTTCTTGCGAACGTTCTCCTAAGCGTTTGATCCGTTTTTCTGTTTCGCGGATGGTATCGCGGATGGTGGTGATGCCTTGCACGGTGCTAAATACAGTTTCCTGCGCTTTATCGGTGTTTTGAATGGCTTTTTCAGCGGCCTGGTTACAGGCAAACGCAACTTTGGCAATATCTATCATGGCTTTTGATGCGTCGCTAAGCTCCAGAGCCGCTTGTTCCACTTCGCGTTTTTCATCGGATGCTTCGTTAATAACCAGTGCTGATTGATTTTGTACCTGTCTGGATACAGTAGAGACATTTCCGGCGATTTTTACTACCTTCATTAATACTTTACCGGTTTCGTCGGCCAGCATGTTTAACGCGTCCGATACTGGGCCAGTTACGTCTTCCGCAACAAATGCCCGAGTGGTTAAATCTTTTTGGGCCAGTTTTGCCACGGTTTGTAGCAGGTCGATAACGGAGTTGTTAAGTGTATCGTTTTCACTCAGAATTCGGGAGTTGATAAGTTCGCGCTGGTCAACCATCATGTCAAACTGACGGCCTAATGCCCCAATTTCATCAAAGCTTTGTATGTTTGCCCGCACTTTGGTATCGCCGCCAGCCATTTTATCCATTACGCCGACCAGATAAGAGATGGGGTTGGTGATAGAGTTAGAAATAAATCGGGCAATCGCGGTAGCAATTAAAAACACCAGTCCAACAACGGCAAGCGTGATAAAAAACGTGGTGTATAACGCTGTGCGTGTGGCTTTAATCTGACGGTCAAACTCTTTGCTGATTGAATCAATACCGCTGGTGATATAAGCGAATTGCTGTTCCACACCCTGATTATATTTGGCAAGATAATCCTGGGTTGGATAGGTAAGAGCTTTAGCGTTAACGATTTCAGATGTGGTCAACTTGTTCATCTGTTCAGCTACAGCAATAGCTTCCTGGGTTTTTGCATAGATACGTGCTTTTAATTCAGGGAAGTTTTTAACTGAACGCTCAATGTAGCTTTTACTGACTTTAGCCAAATCGCCGCTGCGAGCGGTTAATGTCGTCAATAATAAACGGTCTTGCTGAGAAGCCCCTTCAGTACGCGCAGTATTGCTGTTTAACACCAAGGCACCAACATGACGGGCTTGCGCCATACTCTCCGCAATAGCAGGCGTATTTACCAGTACGGCCTGAATCAGGTAATAGGTTTCCGCGTCAGGATCCAAATCCATAGTGGAACCGGCAAGAATCAAATCCTGAACCGTAAAAATGTGTTGTACCAGTTGGGTTTGGGTCTCCCAGACTTTGTCAGGGGCCAGGGATTTAGATTCAATACTGGTAGCTTGCTTGACCCATTCATCTTTAAACGCACGCCAGGCTTCGACTAGGCCGGGGTAATTGAAATTGGGTGCAATTTTGTCAAATTTTGCGATCTGTTCGTCGACACGCTGCTTGGCTTGTTGGCGATTCGCTTCTGCTTTTGGGTCGCCAGCTAAGGCTGCAAATGCCAAATCCCGGTGTTTTTGCACGTCATTCAGTATTTGTAGGGCATTACCGGCAGGTTGTAAGCCGACCTGTTCTAATGCTGTAATATCGATATATTTTTCCTGACCGCTGTAATACATGTACAAGGGCATTAATACTGGAATGGTTGCGACAACGCAGAGCAGTAGCAGTTTTTGCCCGAGCGAAAGCCCAGTCAACAGATTGGTATTGTCTTGTTTCATTTTTTATCGTCCTTTAGTGTCAATATGGATTCTGTTAGTAGACAAACGCTTGCATCGAAAAATAAGCATTGGGCTAAGGGTATCTGATGTGTGGTGTTTCATAAAATGCTGCGTCCTAATGTTTAAGATTATGGTAACTACTCAGTCTTTCAAAAGATAGGGTACAGCGTTTTTATCTATCCACGGAAAGCACAAAAAACACGGAAAAATGTCGATGTTTTTGGCACCCTTCAAAAGTAGTGAACAGTTTACGAAAGAATCATGCCAATTTTGTGGGCATGTCTTTCTATTAAAGTTTCATAACGCAATGATTAAATACGGGTTAAATATATAAACCAATCTGTATAAAGGTTTTTGCCGGTTTGAATTGTTCACTATTTTTATGCATAAAATGAAGGGTGCCATGTTTTTTCGCAAAAAGAATGATTACCGAAAAATTTTTGTGTCTTTTGTGCTTTCCGTGGACTTTTTTTTAACATCTACTGAGTAGTTATTATGTACGTATAGGGTGATTTATTTTGATCCCCAGCTTAACTGGAAGGTGTGGGATCAGAGCGCGAACCCAACCCACTACGCTTCTATTTGTTCACTTTTATTTTCCAAAAGATGCTGTATTTTGCTTAATAGATCATCTTCCCGTACCGGTTTGGCGATGTAAAAATCGACACCGGCATCTTCGGCCATTTTGTGATGTTTTTGGGTGGTTCTGGAGGTGATCATAATAATCGGTAACGTTTTGATACGTGTTTGCGTACGTACGTGCGCCGTCAGCTCAATACCGTTCATGCGCGGCATTTCCAGGTCTGTTAGCATAATGTCTGGCGTAAAGTCGGCCAGCAATTCGACGGCTTCCATGCCATCGCGGGCGATATGCACGGCAAAGCCGGCATCGCTCAGCAATTGTTCCAGTGAGCGGCGTTGACTGAGTGAGTCGTCAACGACCAGTACTTTCGGCAGCAGTGCGCCAGGTTCAATCATTTCTATGGGTTCTGCGTAATTATCACCGGCTGCGGCGGATAATCTGAGCAGTTCAGGAACATCCAGAACCGGTGCTACAGCACCATCACCCATAATCGCCGCGCCAATATAGCCAGGGATTTTTTTAATGTAATGGCCGAAATCCTTGATAACGATATCCAAACTATCGATAATGCTGTCCAGTACAACCGCACTGATTTTTTCATCCTGTTCAATCAGTAACACGGCACTGTGGCGTTGGTTTTTCTTGCGGTTTTCGGCAACACGTAACAGTTTATTCAGTGTGGTTACGGGATAGATGACATCGTCCAGGCGCAGCATCGGCTTATCGTCGACCGTGAAAAAGTCATCCGCTACCGCATATAGAATTTGTTTAAGCCCCTTGCTGGCAATGGCCACTCGGTAAGAACCGGCCATCGCCAGCAATGTATGAGAACGACTGATGGGCAAGGGCATCCGTAGCTCTACGGTCAACCCCTGACCCTGTTTGGAGTGCAAAGCCAGTGTGCCGCCTAGCGACAGCACCTGAAAATGTACGGCATTCATGCCCACACCACGTCCTGAGGTTTGCGTGGATTCAGTACGTGTCGAAAAGTTGGGGCGCAGGATGAAGCGTTTGAGTTCTTCTTCGGTAACATCTTGGTCGGGTTGAATCACACCGCGTGCTGTTGCAGCCTGGCGTATGGCAGTAAAGTCCAGGCCACGTCCGTCATCGCGGCAGCGCACCAGAATATTATTGCCTTCACGATCAAATTCAAGCGCGATGTTGCCTACCGCCGGTTTACCGGATTCCATGCGTTCGGCATCGCCCTCAAGGCCGTGGTCAACCGCATTACGCAGTATGTGCATCAGCGGATCTATTACGGAATTCAGCACGTCACTATCAATCATCAAATGTTCGCCAGACAAGGTGAGTGTGCTGTGTTTGCCCGTTAAACGGCAGGTTTGTCTGAGAGTGCGTTGCAATCGCGAAGCAATGCTAGCTACCGGCACCAGACGGGTTTGCATGATCGCGCCTTGGGTGTCAATGACCAGGCGTTGCTGGTATTCCAGTACCTCACCCATTTGTTCCAGTTCATTTCGGGCATCGAAATTCATTTCCCTGGCATCGAAAGCCGCTTCAATCAAGCGCCGACTGGTGGTGTACAGTTCGTTGTATTGATCCATTTCCAGGCTATCAAATTCCTGTTCTGCCTTGTTCAGCGTCTGGCCTGTTAAGTCCTTGATGTCGATCAACTGCTCCAGTTCGTCACTCAAGCGTTGCAGGGTTTTAAACTGTGTATCCATCGCTTGCAGCTGATTTTTTATGCGGCGTAACCGTTCATTGGCCTGACTGTTAAGAATAAGGCTTTCGCCGGACATTCGTAACAGGGCATCAATTTGTTCACTGGGTACACGTATGGCGGCGGATTGCTGGCCTTGCTCCGCTGTAGATTCAGCGTCAGATTCGGTGGCCACTCCAGTGTTAGACAAGCGATCAAGCAGGGCTGATTTTTCAGTGTCAGGTGTGATGTCTTCACTGTCTTGCAGGCCGTGTTGATCGATTTGGTTAGCGAAGTCCAGCACTTCTTGTAAGACTTGCCGCGCACCGGCCGGTGCTTCGTGGCTTTGGCCAATTAAAAAGTCGCTCATCGCCTCCAGACAATCTGCGGCATCAATCAGCATATTGACCAGTGTTTTGCTGGGCAGTCTGTTTGCTTTGGCGCAGGCTTCCAGGATGTCTTCCAAATGGTGAGTGATGGTCGCAATGCCACCAATGCCGACAGTATTGGCTGAGCCTTTCAGGGTATGGGCAATGCGCTGGGCAATATCGATGTCTTCAGTGCTGCCGCCTTGTTGCAAGTGATGAATCGCTTCGGAAAACTCCTGGGTGTAGACAGGTAATTCCTGTAACAGTATGTCGAGCAATTCCTGGTTAACATCGTCAGGCAGGCGTAAAGAAACATCTTCCTCGCTGGCAAATTGCTCACGCGGTGCGGTACTTGCCTGGTCGGTGGACAAATTGGTGCTGCGAATCTGCCCTAGAATTTCTAGTGCTGTGTCAGGCGTTAATGGTAGTGGCCACTGTGGATCACTAAGCTGGGCAATCAGCGCTAGCCCGGCATCGTCTTCGGTAAAGGTGGATAGATAACTTTTAACGTTATCAATCCAGTCTTGCAAGAGCTGACGCTGATTACCGGTAAAGTGGCTGGTGTCTTGGTAAAAGTGATTGATGTTGCTTTGGATATGCTCGCAGATGTGGGCAAGGCCAGAAAATCCGGCTATGTTGGCAGCGTTAATGTATCGGTCCAATTCATCGGTCAAGCGCTCTAAATGATCGGCCAGGGTATCATCTGTGCGTAGTTCAGCTAATAGATTGTCGACCCGCTGGGCTTCCATGACCAGTAATTCAACGAGTTCCAATGTTGCTGGTGTCACCGCCTTAGAAGGTGCTTCGACTTCATGGGTGTGATTTTGATCTGCTGGAATGCCTTCTGTCAGCATGGATTCCAGCATGGTGATCTCATCATCGTTCAGCTGAATATTTAATTGTGGATGTCCGAGCACCTTGAAGATGCCTTCAATGGCGACCTGTGGTTCATGTTGGTAAGCGACAATGACTGTGGGTAGGCTGTCGAGTACGGTTAAAAGTTCGGCTGTGACGGGATTGGTTTCGTCTTGTTGGCGTGTGTTTATGGCATCAATCACCAGTAGACAGACATCCTGTAAGCCATATTGACCGTTAGTCGCGGCATGGTCAGCATAGTGTTCTAGCATGGCAAGGTGGTTTTCCAGTGCCTGTGTATTGAAAGCTATGATCTCAGTTGAGGTATCAGCGGGTTCAGGTAGCATTTGCTCGATGTCATCAGAGGCGCTGTCTGTGACAGCTATGTCGTCAACTAGTGTTTGTGCAATCATGATCTGTTCATCCTCAATGAGAGGAATGTTCAAATCAGTATGACGCAGTAATGAGGCAATGCTTTTGGCGGCGGCTTGCGATTTTTGCAGATAAGCGGCTACTGACGATGGGAAGTCTTGCAGCGCGGCTTTAAGGTCATCGCTCAACTCAGGCGATTCAGCTTCTAAGCGTTCGTTTAATGCTTCCATTATCAGCAGGCAGGCATCTTGCAGGCCATAATAGCCCGCTTCTGCCGCTTGATTAGCCAACTCATCAATGATGGTGATGAAGTCTTCGGTTGATGTGGTTTCTGCAATGTCTATGAATTGCGTCATGGCGTTATGCCCCCGCCTGGACAGTGTGATGAGTCAGTGATTTAAAGAGCTTATCAAGCGAAATGTTAAGCCAGATTTGCGTGTCTTGAAGTCGATAGTGAGTGACAGCTTGTTGCAATATATCGGGCAAGATTGGCTGCGTTGTTGCGTGCAGTAAGGCTGTGTTGAGTATTTGCGGATAACCATCGATCCAGAAAGCCACTGTTTTTTTGCCGCGATCTACAGCAAGAAGATGGCGTGTTTTGGCATTGCTGGTTTTATCTTGTTCAACCAGGCTATGCAAATCGACTACCGGCACAATATTACCTCGGAGATTAAGTACACCGCTGAGCCAGGGTTGTACGTTGGGCAGTGGGCTAACTTTGGCCTGATCGACGATTTCACAAAATATGCTGGCATCCAGCAATAAGCCCAAGGTGCCAACCTTAAAGCCTAGTGCGGATTCAGTGCCTATGTCTGGGGTAGTGATGGCCTTTGGATCTTCGGTTGCTTGAAAACTGTCCAAGGCCTGTAGGGGTGATGGCTTGACAGCGTTGTCCGGTTTATGGGGTTCGAAGCGATCTATTTCCACGGTTGACTACTCCAGATCATATTTTTAGGTTAAGGGTTAATGCAGTGCAGCTAAAGCGGCAGTAATGGCACTGGCTTCATAGGGTTTGGCAATCAAATCTTTCGCACCTTGCATTTGTGCCCAGATACGATCGGCTTTTTGATTTTTGGAGCTGACAAAAATAACCGGAATATGTTTGGTTTCCTGGTCATCACGTAACGAACGGCAGGCGGCATAGCCATCCATATCGGGCATAACGATGTCCAGAAAGATCACATCAGGTTTTTCTGATTTGGCTTTTTGTATGGCTTCTTTGCCGTTACTGGCGGTCACCAGCATATATTGTGTGCCTTGTAAGGCATTTCTCAGGTTGGCAAGATCGGTTTGTGAGTCATCACAGATCAATATTTTTTGAATGTTCATGCGGATTCCTTGGTAATAAATGAATGGAGGGGGTTATTGGGTTGTTGCGACGGTTTTTCGGTCTGCGAGCCAATTTAACACGCGCAAGCTAAGTTTGTGAAATGCCTGATCTTCGACGGGTTTGGTTAGGTAAGTTGTACAGCCCGCCATAACGCCTTTGACTTCGTCTAAAGGAGAGGTTTTTCCTGACACCATGATGATTGGGGTTTTTTTGTATTCTGGCCGCTTACGCAGACGGGTACAGGTTTCGTAGCCGTCTATGCCCGGCATCATGACATCCAGAAAGATTAGATCATATTGGGTGGCGGCAGATTTATCCAGTGCGCTTTCACCGTCATCAGCAAAATCAATGGTGGTAATTTGTTCGATACTGGCCAATTTAAGTTTGAGCGACATTTGTATGGCGGCGCTGTCGTCCACTACCAGTGCGCGATAGCCGGATTTATCCGTATTTGGTGTCGTAACCGTATGGCTAATAACGGCATCAGGTTTGTGTAATGCCGGTACTGATAATGGGCTTTCCTGCTTGGGCACTACAGGTTGGGGCAGGGGAACAATAACATCCGGCTTGTGTGCTGGTTTTAGCGTTTTTTGCAGGGGCAGTTTATCCAAAACGCTCAGCAAACGCGATGCTGTCAACATGCCGCGTATATGGTGTTCTGGCGGATTGGCTAAAGGCCCCTGACTTACCGTAACAATCAGTGCATGAGGACATACTGTACTCAGCAGCCTGTCTTTTTTATGCAAAGACAAGGGGTTGTCATGATTGATGAGCAACACGTCAATCTTGTCGCTAGTGTCAGGTGTGCCTACACGGTAAATGTGGCTAGCCTGGCGTTCCATATTAAAAATATTTTTTATGCGCTCGACAAAGCCAGCGTCAAAACCTATAGGCACGACCAGAAACTGACAATTTGCGTCATTAGTAGACAGCTTTTTGAATAAATTTTTGAATTCCATCGTCTTCAACCTATGGATAGTGAATAATGTTGATATGACATGGGGGTTTCGCGTTGAGTTCGTTGTGTACAGGCAAATAGAGGCACTGGTTTTTTCCTATAAACAATTATTCCTATTTTTGATGACCGTTGTAATATTGCCCCTGTTTTTTTACCGGTAATTTCGGTAAAGCGTTCCAATAATGCGTTTAATATGTACATTGTTGCATGGCAGGGTTTGAGTATGTTTTCCTGGTAGATATTTTTTTTAGAAAATCCGACGAGTCTCATAATCAATCTCATAATTGTTAAGAAAGAACAGCTTATTTCACATAGAGATTGTATTTCAGTCTGAAAGAATCGCTATTTACTGAAGTATAGACGATTATTTTAGTTAGATTTGTGTTACATAAATGCCATGAAGTGCAGTTTAAAACCGCTGTATACTAAACAGTCATGCAAATAATATGCCATTCCTAGTAAAAAAATAATGACTCATAACGCTTCATGTACGTATTATAATTTGCTTTGCTTATTAAATAGCTATACATGCTTAATGTAAAATAATTAGACGAAAAAAAGAGTGTTTTTTGTTTTTTTGCGTGTAATTATTTTTTTTATTTTATATGGTTCAGGTTGTTATGTGTTTTTTTAGGCATTAATAGCTTGTATGTTATTTTGACATGCGCTGATTATTAGATAGCGGTTGATGGGTTTATTTTGATAAAAATGAGATGTGCTTCACATTTTTCAGTTTAAAGTTTTGTTTTCGTCTGTAGCTTAATTGCAAGAGGGTACAATGGGTAGAAAAGCATTTTTTCAAAAAGCGCCTGTCTTAAAGGAAGGTGATCGTGATAACGACTGATTGTTTGGTATCTTGTCAAAAAGATGAGCAACCTTTGGCTGAATTGGCGGATTATGAAATTGCTTTTTTACTGGCTAAAACGCCCCAGCAACTCAATTTGCAATGGCTGAGCACACATCCGGATATTTTAAATTTTTTGGTGGCAGGGATCTCAAAACAGCCGCGTAATTTAGTCACCCATGTCCAGCGCATTTGTTTATGCTATCAAAGAAATTTATCAGATCATCTTTATGGTGCGATGGTTGATTTGTTCGCTGTACTGGATGGTCATGCAGATGATTTTTGTGGCCGCCTGTTAGATAAGGTGCTGCACAAGCTGAACACATCGCACGCTTATTTGTTAAACCAATATTTGCACGATAAAGATATTGTGACACTTTACATGGTGCAAAATTCTTTCGTTGTGCTGGGCAAGGGTTTGCTGGGCACTTCGCAGTTTATGACTAAATTGGCTGAGCAGGATACGCATGATGCAATAATACACGATCCACTGGTTTTGGCGCGTGATTACATTGAGTATTCGCAGTTTGAAGAAGCAAAAGCTGTGTTGGAATACGCCATTTCACAAACGCCTACCCATAAGGAATTGCACCTGGATCTTTTGGAGCTTTATAAATCGTTACAAGATATTCAGGGATTTTTAACTACATCTGATTTGCTGGCTCAACAAGGAAATCCTTTTCCAGAGCTGTGGAGCGAATTAAATGCGTACTTTAGCGCGAGAAATATGTTGTAAGTAAGACGATGTGCCGTGCGCAGCCAGCAGGATTCGATAGTTAACTTACGATTAGAGCAGCTCGGCGACGCTTTCGGCGGCACGTTTGACATCCAGAAAAATCAAGCCCAATTTTGTATTGGGTTTGGCAATAACCGTCAATACGGCTTCGTCACCGGCATAGACCATTAGCACATAACCCTTTGCGCCTTTAATCAAGACTTGTTCCAGGTTGCCACGCATCAATTCCTGGGCGGTCCTGTCACCCAGTGATAGCATGGCGGCACTCATGGCACCTATTCTATCTTCATCTAATCCGGCGGGTAATACCGATGCCATCATTAGGCCATCGGTTGAAATGACTCCCGATGCTTCAATATCGGCTGAAGTGCCGTTAAGCTCGGATAAAATGGAAGTTAATAGATCTGCACGCATGTGTTTTTTCCTCAGTGTGTTGAAAGTTTTGCATATAGTTGCTTATACTGCGTAAAGTTTTTACTGGTGTATCCAGGCCAAATTTTGGCACTTTGTACGCTATTTAAGCAAAATTTTATTAACGCTTCATTATAGCGGGTTTTGAAAAAAATAATCTATCCCCCGTATATTGACAATAACCGTAAAAATATGATGCAAATAAGGTTTTAATGCCAGTATTAGTTGCGTCGCCGTTAAAAATAAGGCAATTTTTAGGCCAAAATTTTATATGATGAGTTGTTTATGCTAAAGCACGGTTTTATTAAACAACTGATCAGCAGTTTTTTAAGCTTGTTACCTATTCTTGCGGTGGTGTTGGTCTTTCAGGTTTTGATTATTCAACAACCGATTGCCGATGTTACCGGCATGATTGTAGGCGTTTTATTGGTTATTTTGGGGCTTACTCTGTTTGTTTATGGATTGGAACAAAGTTTATTTCCCGTTGGTGAAAGCATGGCTTACGCATTTGCCCGTAAAGGCAGTGTGTTTTGGCTATTGCTGTTTGCGTTTTGTTTGGGTTTTGGCACTACCGTTGCCGAACCGGCCTTGATAGCGGTGGCTGATGAAGCGGCAATGGTAACCAGTAAAAGTCATTTGATTGCCCAAACTGATGCGGCAAGAAGTCAGTATGCGCTAGGATTACGCATTACGGTCGCGTTGTCAGTCGGTTTTGCTATTTTGGTCGGTGTGTTGAGAATAATTCGCGGTTGGTCTTTGTATTATCTTATTATCTGTGGTTATTGTGCGGTGGTTATCATGACACCGTTTGCCCCCGCTGAAATTATTGGCATTGCTTATGATTCCGGTGGTGTCACTACCTCGACCATCACTGTGCCATTGGTGACGGCATTGGGCGTGGGATTGGCTTCTGCGATTAAAGGGCGAAATCCTATGCTCGATGGCTTTGGTTTAATTGCCTTTGCGTCATTGACACCGATGGTTTTTGTCATGGCTTATGGAATGATCTGGTGACGGCGGCCTTATTACATTTTTTGACCGGCTTATTGGCGACCTGTCGGGACATTTTGCCGATAGCCGTCATTATTATCGGTTTCCAGGTGTTGATTATTCGTAAACCAATGGCGCATCCTAAAAAAATGCTGATTGGCTTTGTGTGTGTTTTGTTAGGTGTGGCTTTTTTTCTGGAAGGTTTGGAAATGGCCTTATTCCCCCTGGGGAAATTAATGGCCAAGCAATTAACCACGCCGGAATTTTTGGGTATCGCCAATCTTCAGCAGGCAACGTGGCAATCGTATTTTTGGATTTATATCTTTGCGGCCAGTATTGGTTTTGCGACCACTTTTGCTGAGCCATCATTGCTTGCCGTCGCGCTCAAAGCTGAACAAATATCAGGGGGTACGATACATGCTTTCGGTTTGCGCTGTGCTGTGTCCATTGGAGTCGCTTTTGGTATTGCGCTAGGCGCTTTTCGAATTGTGACTGGTTTTGAGCTGTATTATTTTATTATTGTGGGTTATATCATTGTTATCATTCAAACGGCGTTTGCACCCAAGATAATTATTGGCCTGGCTTACGACTCCGGCGGGGTGACCACATCAACGGTCACCGTGCCTTTGGTGACGGCTTTGGGTTTGGGTTTGGCGCAGGCGATTCCAGGACGTAATCCGCTGATAGACGGGTTTGGTTTGATTGCCTTTGCCAGTTTATTTCCCATTATAACGGTATTGGGTTATGCCCAGATTGCCCAGTGGCTAACCAGGCGTAATCGTTCGTCTAAATTATGAGGTGTGTGTGCATTTTAAATTGATTATTGCGTTTGTCGAAGATGATAAAACCGATCTGGTACTGGAAACAGCGCGTAAATGCGGTGCCAAAGGTGCAACGGTTATTAACAATGCCCGTGGTGAAGGACTTAATCAGTCCAAGACTTTTTTTGGGTTGACGCTTGAAACCCAGCGCGATGTTTTATTGTTTCTGGTTGAAGAGCGTTTGAGTCGCTATATTCTGGAAGAAATTGCCCGGGTTGCCGAGTTTGATAATAAACCTGGGATTGGTATTGCCTTTCAGATTGATGTGCAAGATGCCATCGGCATTAAGCACCAGGTTGAAGAATTAACACAAGAGCTTGAGGATAAACTATGAACGAACAGCGTACCGTGATTCGGGTCAAGGATGTTATGAAAACGGATTTTGTAACCATAGACGGCATAGCGACGATTGCTGATGCCTTAAAATTAATGAAGGCATCGAAAACCTCAGTGCTGGTTGTTAATAAACGTAATGACGACGATGAATACGGCATGATTAATTCCGGTGACATTGCTCGTCATGTGTTAGCCAAAGACCGGGCACCGGAGCGGGTTAACGTGTATGAGATCATGAGCAAGCCGGTTATTTCCGTGCATCCTGATATGGATATTCGTTATTGTTCACGGTTGTTTGCGACTTATAACCTGGTGCGTGCGCCGGTGTTGGAAAACAAAAGGGTGATAGGCATGGTCAGTCCTAATGCTTTGGTGTTGGATGGCTTGTATAATGCCTTTCAGTAGGTAAAAATAGCGGTATAGTCCCGCCTATCTCAAGCCCCTTCTCCAACGTACCCAAAGGGTCACTGCCATTAAGTTAAGAGCACGACCCCTTCTCCGGCGTACCCAAAGGGCATAAAGGAGAAGGTTGGGATGAGGGGAATTTAAATTGTTGATTTTATTCTCCTTACCCCAGCCCTCTCCAGCAGGAGAGGGAGTTTGACAGTAACCGCGATTGTCTCATCACACTACTCTTCCACAGTTACAAAAGCCATTTTAGCGATACCGGCTTGCTGCACGGTAGCCATTACTTCTGCGACTTTTTTATAAACCACCGCTTGGTCGGCATACAAATGCACGGCAACTTCCTTGTTTTTAGCAAACTCGGCTTTTAAGGTCGATTCCAATGCGGCCAAATTTGCGACAGGTTGTTTGTTCAGCGTTATTAAGCCTTGTGCATCGATGCCAAGTTGTAACGGTTGTGCGTCTATATTTGCCGTTGTTTCGACAGTTTTCGGTAAGGTAACATGAACCGATTGCGTTAATAACGGCGCGGTGACCAGCAAAATAATCACCAATACCAACATAACATCCACAAGTGGCGTGACGTTGATTTCGCTCATTGCGCCGTCGTTATCTGATCGCGGTTTGAAAGCCATGATTATTCCTTGGTTTGGGTGTCTGAACTTAACGCCGCGTGCATAAAACTGACCACAAAATTTTCCAGGCCGACGCGGTGCAATTTGGCGCGGCGCACGAAAAAGTTATAGGCCAACACCGCAGGCACAGCGACAGCGATACCAACGGCGGTAGCAATCAGTGCATCACCAATAGGCCCTGCCACCACATCCAGACTTGTCGAGCCACTGGCGGTAATCTGGTGCATGGCGTGCATAATGCCCAACACCGTTCCGAACAAGCCGACAAACGGCGCGGTGCTGCTGATGCTGGCCAGCATGGTCAGGCCGCTTTCCATTAAATGCTCTTCTTTTTGCATTTGCACGAGCAAGGATTGCTCCAGTAGCTCACCTGGCGTACCGCGAAATTTAAGCTGTTTACCCGATGACTTT
>NZ_FUKJ01000467.1 GCF_900163745.1 Crenothrix polyspora | reverse complement strand
AAGCGGATAAGTTGTTAGGGTCGTGTTGCTTTTTCAGACTCATTTATCAATTGGAAAATACTGTAAGACCCACGGCTTACGCGACATTCATTGGCAAGGCGGCTGTTGGTTAAAATACGATGGCCAAGCCCGTTATGGCTCCGATGACAAGGTGGTGTCATGAACACGGCCATGACCCACACCAAACGTACGCTGGGATTGGTACTATTGGCATTTTCGGCACTGGTTTTTGCCGCTTACCAATACAGCGATTATTTGCAGGCGCTGTGTACCCGTGAATCCGCCTGTAACCCTGGCATCCTGAACAATAACGGTTTTATGGGCAGCTACCAGATGGGCGAGTCCGCGTTGATCGATGCGGGCTATTACCGGCGCGATGCCACGCCGACCAGCAATGACTGGCAGGGCAGCTGGACGGGCAAGAACGGCATCAGCAGCAAGACCGATTTTTTGGCCAGCCCTGCCAAACAAACCCAGGCCATCAATGATTACAATGCCGTGCAATGGGCATTGATCACCAGCAAAGGTTTGTTGCCGTTTGTTGGCCAAACGATCAACGGTATTGTGCTCACCGAATCCGGCTTGCTGGCCGGTGCGCATCTGGTCGGGGCAGGGGGCTTGAGCAAGTTCCTGCATTCCGGTGGTCAGATCGTGCCGAAAGATGCCAATAAAGTGGCGGTCACCCAGTACATCAGCAAGTTCAGTGGTTATGACATTGCCCCAGTCAGTGGCCATGCCAGTACGAGTGGCGGCACAGGAACGGGCAGTGCCATAACTGGCAACAGCCTGGTCGATGCCGGTGGCAGCTATGACCCGTACCGCTTGGCGAACAACACGCCGATTGATCCGATAGCCGCTTTCCAGTCAGGTTCTGGGGTAAGTTATGGCGAGATCAACCAGGCGATCCAGGCCATGATTTCCCTGATATTGTTGCTATGGGCGGCTTATGTGTCCTGGGGGCAATTCAGGCTGTGGAGTGAAGGGTCGATCTCTTTGATGGTGATGCAAAGCAATATTGTCAAGGCGGCGGTGCTGATGACATTTTTGTTGTTTATCGTGTTGACGTAATTTCAGCAACCATGCTAATCTAAACCCGTTGATTAGGACAACCGATTTATACCGCCATTGCCTTTAACGGGCTAACGGGTTGGGCTGTTCAGTTAACACTTTGCTATCGCGAGCTTGCACTTCCGATAGCCGATTCCTTAGTGAATCGCCGCAAGCGCCTTCTACTGTGTGTCATCTTCATCTTCCTGGGAAATCATTTTCCCATTGTGCCATTGTGTTTTTTCAGGATTTAACCGGTTCTGAAGCATCGAGTGGCCTCTAAAAAACGGTTCTAACGTTTTTTTCTATCGGTTTTCGAACTCCGCTATGAAGCAGATTTTGAAACATTTCTACTCAATCTGTATGGTTTATAAGCCTGCTGATATCTGGTTTCCTGAAATTAAGTTCAGGCTAAAACCAGCTTATAAAAACACCCCATTCTGACAAATATCAAGCCCTGTTACGAAAGAGCATCATTCGTTAGCAGCTTAAGGCTTACGCTGTTTAACAATTGAATGCGTGATGGTTTTGCACCTTGGATGGCTTGTCGTTTGGGGTGCAAGAGAAATCGATTGCCCGGCGTTTTCCAAAAATGGCTTACCAAAGCAGGCCATTTCTGGAAGGCTTTGTGCCTTCATTTCAACACCACCGGCTGTCGTCGCCGGGAAATGACGAATCTTTTTGTGCGGAAATGACCGTGCCTGAATGACCAGGGTTTGTCTGCCCAACCGTGTAACAAAAACATGCGTCGCCAGTTTATTATTGGGGAAGCTCGGGAAGCTGTTTTTATCGGAGGGTCTGTTGCAAGCCTGTTTTAACAAAAATACACCGCCAGCCCAGGGCAATCTGGCCTGGCGGCTTTTGCCTTAATGGCCAGTGTGGCTGCTAAGGCAAAAGCAACGCTTTTTCACCGTGGTCACTGCGGTTTCAGTGACACCTTTTGCTATCGCGAGCTTGCAATGCCGATAGCCGATCCCTGTGGGGATTGTCGCAAGCGCCTTCTACTGCTGTTATTTAACTTTAGCCTGTCCGGGGATTAACCATTCCCCGTCAGGTGGCTGTGTTGCCCCGGTTTTAACCCATTAAACCCTGGAGCAACCCATGTTATTCATTCAAATTTTACCCGGTCAATACCAGCCTGCACATAACGATGATGTCATTGCTGAGGCGACCCACATTTATAACCGGTACCTGGATCGTGGCACGTCGTTGTCGAGTCCCATTGAAGCTGGGAAATACATCAAACTCAAGCTCATCGCGTATGAGTACGAGGTTTTCATGGTGCTGTTCCTGGACAACCAACACCGGATCATCAGTTGTGATGAATTGTTCAGGGGCACGATTAATGCGGCCAACGTCTACCCCAGGGAAGTCGTCAAGGCCGCTTTATTGCACAACGCGGCGGCGGTGATTTTGGCACATAACCACCCGTCCGGCATTTCTGTTGCCAGCCAGGCCGACATCAGTATTACCGAAAAACTGAAATCGGCACTGGATCTGGTCGATATTGCGGTACTGGACCATTTGGTCTGTGGTAGCGATGTGTATTCCTTAAAAGAACATGGCTACCTGTAGCGTTTTAACGGCCAGCCTTGACTTGATGGACTGACTTTTACTTTGACGACTTAACCTTGCCGGGGACACACTTCCCTGTCAGGTGAACTGTGTTGCCCCGGCTTTAACCGAGGGCAACACTATGACAGACAAGTCACAAACACCAGATGGTTTGGTGCTGTTTTTAACCTGGGACACCTTTGATATTATCCAACACCAGGCACAGTTTCTGGTTGAAACAGGGGAAGCCGCCGATGAAGACGAAGGCTTTCGCATGGCCTGTGAAGACAGTGACCTGGTCACGGTGGAATGGGAGTTTATGCTGGCCGAATTGACTGAGAAAATGCGGGTAATAAATGCAGGCGGGCATTGGCAGGGCGAAGTGGTCAACTTTGGTTGGAACAAACGCCAGGGTTTTACCGAGTTTGTTGCCGATAATGGCCGCGATTTTTTGGCCAACATCTTGCCGAAAACCGATTGCACATTTCACATTTATATTGAAGACGGATGTCGTTTTAAGATTCAAAACTTTCACCATGACTCGCCAACCGGCAATGAATGGTACACGCTTACACCTTTAACCCCCGCGCTGCACGAAGCCGCAGCGTAAATCTTTATGAAACCTTGCCGGGGGACACCTTTCCCCGTCAGGTGGATTGTGCTGCCCCGGCCTTAATCCGGAGCAGCACATGGCAACACGATATGTCAGACAATTCTTCCCGCTTGGTGACGGCAAAAAAGCCGGGCGATGGGTAGGCAACCATGATCCAAGAAGTTACCGGCCACCGCGTGGGGTTTCAGCGGTGGCTGAACTGGTTGAATTTCACCCGGTCACCCAGCGTTATTTAGGTGAGTCACAGTGGTGGATGTTTTTACTGCCCGACACCCTCAGTACGGTGTTGTCGGAGGTTTATTTGTCCCAATTGAACAAT